>NZ_NETH01000019.1 GCF_003337175.1 Streptococcus gallolyticus | reverse complement strand
AAACAGCTGTTTTAAAAAGTCTTTCATCTATGCTTTTGTTAGTTTATCTTAGTTTATCTTAGTTTATCTTAGTTTATCCTCTTCAAAGGCTTCATTGTTCTGAAGTAGACGAAACAGCACTCGAATGAGTTTCTTAGCGACATGAGAAATAGCGACATTGAAGTGTTTCCCTTGCTCTAACTTAATTCTCAAGTAAGCTTTAAACGTAGGGGAGTATCTAGCTACTTTAATAGCAGCTTGTATGAGTGCCCAACGTAGATGCGATGAGCCTCGTTTGACCATTTTACCCTGAGTATCTAGTTGTCCAGATTGGTAGATAGATGGCTCTAATCCTGCAAAAGCTTGTAGTTGAGCTGGATTAGTGAAAGTATTAATGTTTCTGATTTCTGCTAAGATGACAGATCCAAGGCGATTACTAATTCCTGGTACCGTAGTGATGACCGAGTTGAGCTCAGCCATCAACTCATCAATCTTCTTTTCAGCTTGTTTGATGAGTTTTTCGTAGTGTTGGATGTTCTCAATGATTTCAACCAATTCAAATTCACGAGCAAAAGAAGTTGTGCCAATAGAATTTGGAGCTAGTTCGAGAATATCCAACGCATGTTTAGCTGTTAATCGTTTAATCTCAATAAGTTTATCAAATCCAGCAGTTACCATTTTCTCAGGAGAAGGAAAACGTTTGAGCAACTCATAGACATAGTCAGAGTGTTTCGTAACGACTTGATGTAGTTCAGGGAAAATGATATCTAAACACTTGGTATATTGGACTTTCCAATCCGATTGATGTTTCTTTAAACGATTCATGTGACGTGTCATAATTTTAAGTTCTTCTTGTTTATTATCGTGCTTAAAGAGGTCACGACTAGGGTCAGAAAGTAACTTAAGAGCTATTGTACGTGCGTCCTTCTTATCTGTTTTCGTTTTACGAAGTGAGAGAGATTTTGTGAATTCTTTGATGAGTAAGGGGTTATAGGTGTAAATCGTATAGTTTTTCTGATGTAAGAATGTTAAGAGATTTAAGGCATAATGTCCAGTATCTTCCATGGCGATAAGACAGTCTTGTCTAAGCTGTTTCAAGGTGTTATGAAGTAGTTCAAATCCTTGTTTACGGTTTGTAATAGTGATAGGTTTCAATACCATTTTCCCTGTATTATCAATAACTGTCACATCGTGTTTGTTTTTAGCGACATCAATGCCAACATAGAGCATAAGAGTACCTCCAGATATTAAGTATTAAGCCCACTTGGTATCCACTTACTTTTTGCCTTGTCACCTTACTGAAGATTAAACGTCTAGCGTTATCAAACTCATTACCAATTGAAACAAAAAGCTGTGGTTAGAGCCTTTCGTAAATCGTCAAGCGATTGGAGAGCGTACTAATCCACAGTGGCTTTTTCCAAGTATAACACTTGGGCTTTGGCAGTAGCTAACTGCACTAAATATAATATAAGGAGACTAAAATGACTTTTCCAGATAAATTTTTATGGGGTGGCTCCATCAGTGCTTCTCAATGCGAAGGTGGCTGGAACGAAGGTGGTAGAAGTCCAGTTCAGGTAGATTTTGGCGATTCTGGAACGACTACTGATAGGCGCTATATTTATTATCGTGACGTTGATGGTAGACAAGGGAAGATGCGACAGTTTGATGCCTTACCCAAAGGTGCTAACTATGAACTCTTTAATGATATTCACTATACTAATCATACAGCTATTGATTTTTATCATCGATACAAAGAAGATATCGCACTTTTTGCAGAAATGGGGTTTACAACCCTTAATACAACAATATCATGGGCACGCATTTTTCCATATGGTGTTGAAGGTGGCCCTAATCAAGAAGGCATTGATTTTTACCGTAATATTTTTAAAGAATGCCATCGATATGGTATTGATCCTATTATTACTCTCTACAAATATGACGAACCAGTCTATCTAGAAGAGACCTATGGTGGCTGGGCTAATCGGGAGATGATCCACCAATTTGTGGAATTTGCTAAGGTTTGTTTTACAGAATATAAAGATTTGGTTAACAAATGGATAACCTTTAATGAAATTAATATCTTATTGCATTTTGAGGCAAATGAAGCAACCGAAATAAGCTATATTAAACTACACCATCAAATGCTTGCCGCAGCGCTAGCGGTTAAGGAAGCTCATGCTATTGATAAGCGCCTCAATGTTGGTTGTATGGTGGCGGGTGTTTGTACCTACCCTTACACCTGTGATCCCAAAGATGTGCTACTGGCTTATCAGGAATTTCAAAATAAATTTGCCTATTGTGCTGATACGATGATTCGTGGCGCTTATCCTTCCTATGCTTATCGTATCTGGCAGGAAAATAATGTTGATCATCTAGTCAGTGCAGAAGATCAACAAATCCTACAAGAAGGCAAGTCAGATTTTTTGGCTTATTCCTATTACATGTCTTCTGTGGTAACGACGCACCATAATGAAAAAATCGAAAATCAGTTAAGCACAGCGGGCGGACAAAGTGAGCTTTCAAACCCTTATCTCCAAGTTTCGGATTGGGGATGGCAAATCGATGCAACGGGCTACGAATACTTTTTACATATCCTAAATGACCGTTATCAGGTTCCTATCCTCAATGTCGAAAATGGTCTAGGGGCTTTTGATAAACTTGAAGCAGATGGTCGTATTCACGATGACTATCGGATTGCTTATCATAAAAGTCATATTAAAAGCCTGATGAAGGCACGTCGAGAAGGGGTTAATATCTTTGGCTACACCTCGTGGGGTCCAATTGATCTGGTTTCTTTTACAACTGGTCAGATGGATAAACGCTATGGTTTTATTTATGTTGATCTTAATGATAATGGGGAAGGTGACTTAAGGCGTATTCGTAAAGATTCATTTTATTGGTATCAAAAAGTGATTGCTTCTGACGGAGAAGACTTGGATTAAACCATTACTGATTGCAAGAAAGCAATTGATAAGAGTTAGGTCTTCAATAGTGGAAGGACAAAGTATTCGATTGGAGAAAGTGATAACAGATATGAACACTTTTAGAATGGTGTTGTTTTAAATTTGTGATAAATCCGCACTCCTTAGGGGTACGTGATGGAGAGCTAACGAAGGTTAGCTCTTTTATGATAAAATCGGTTATAGTGGAAAAAATTAAAAGTCTGTTAAAACGGAAATTATGAAAATTGAGGTAATTGCCTACAAAAACATTAATTTCGTAATATTTTGCAAAAATACGTGACAAAACATAAATAGTGTGATAAACTTAACTAGTAAACTATTAACTAGTTAAGAAAAGGAGTTGCCATGAAGAAGAAAATTCTTTTATTGATACAGTTAGTTGCTCTTTTATTTGCTTGGCAAATCAGCCATATTAAGCACGTTTCGGCAGATGACAAGATTGATGTTGTCACAACTTTCTATCCTGTTTACGAATTTACCAAAGCTGTTACGGGAGATAGCGCAGATGTAACCATGTTGATCAAAGCAGGAACTGAACCACACGATTTTGAACCATCTACCAAAAATATTGCAACGATTTCAGACGCTGATGTTTTTGTCTATATGGACGATAGTATGGAAACATGGGTTGATAGCGTTGAAAAATCTATTGATTCAGACAGTTTAACAGTTGTTAAATCAACAGGAGATATGCTATTAATGGCAGGAACAGCTGAGGAAGACGATGAAGATGGCGATGACGGTCATACTCACGAATATGACCCACACGTTTGGCTCTCACCAAAACGCGCTATCACCTTGGTTGAAAATATCCGTGATGCTTTTGTTGCAAAATATCCTGATAAAGCTGATACTTTTAATAGCAATGCAGCTGCTTACATTGAAAAACTAAATGATTTAGATGCCGAATACACAGAAGCATTGTCAAATGCCAAACAAACAAGCTTTGTCACACAGCATGCTGCTTTTGGTTATTTAGCACTTGATTATGGTTTGACACAAATCCCAATCACTGGTGTGTCAGCTGACTCAGAACCATCAGCAAAACGTTTAGTAAGCTTGACAAAATATATCAAAAAATACGATATTAAATACATTTACTTTGAAGAAAATGCGTCCAGTAAAGTTGCTTCAACCTTAGCAGATGAAGCTGGGGTCAAAACAGCGGTATTAAACCCGATTGAAAGCTTAACCAGCAAACAAATCAAAGCTGGCGAAGATTATTTCTCAGTTATGGAAGAAAACTTGAAAGCTTTGCAATTGACAACAGATGTCGCTGGTAAGACTATCAAAGCTGAGACAGACACAAGTAAGACCGTTCAAAATGGTTACTTCAAAGATAAAGATGTTACGGATCGTTCATTGAGCGATTGGTCTGGGAAGTGGCAATCGGTTTATCCTTATCTTCTTGACGGTACATTAGATCAAGTCTGGGACTACAAAGCTAAAGCTTCAAAAGGTGAAAAAACAGCCGAAGAGTATAAAGAATACTACACAACAGGTTATAAGACAGATGTTGAACAAATTAACATCAGCGGTAAAAAGAATACCATCACCTTTATCAAAAATGGTGAGAAATACAAGTTTACCTATCATTATGTCGGTTACAAGATTTTAACCTATGAAAAAGGTAACCGTGGTGTCCGTTATTTGTTTGAAACAGATGATGACAATGCTGGTGAATTCAAATACGTCCAATTTAGTGACCACAACATCACAACAACAGATGCCGAGCATTTCCATATTTTCTGGGGTGGCGACAGCCAAGACGCGCTTCTTGAAGAAATGGATAACTGGCCAACCTATTACCCAACCAACTTAACAGGTCAGGAAATTGCCCAAGAAATCGTTGCTCACTAAAAATAATCATTAAAAGAGCTAAAAATCTGAAACCTTTTGTTTCAGATTTTTATGTTTGACAGATGATACCTGTTACCACTTGCTTCTTCTTCCTTAGTGAAAATAGCTTATTTTAATAAAAAAATAAGGAAGATTCAGTAAAATGCTAAGTGGTATGTAAGCAAAGGAAGTGATTTGGGAAAATCAAAGAAGAGGTGCTGAGAATGGTTAAAGCATTGGAAACTAGTTTTAAACGCATTGAGAAGAAGTATGTCTTGGATAAAGAAAAACTAGGAGTTATCTGGGATGATTTGAAGGAATACCTTGTAGAAGATGATTATCCAACATCGACCATTACCAATATTTATTTTGACACAGCAGATTTTCAAGTCATTCAGGACTCGATTGCAAAGAAAAATGGTCGCGAAAAGATTCGGATGCGAACTTATGTGACAAATCCGACAGAAGATAGCCAAGCCTTTTTGGAATTAAAGAAAAAAGACGCCGAAGGTATCGGTCACAAATTCCGTTTGGTGTCAGAAACGGGGGCTATTAAGCAATTTATCGAAAGTGGCAAATTGACACCTGCCACAAGCGAAGACCAATTTTTAATCGATGAATTGAATGCGCTCAAAGAACGCTACGGTGGCTTGATTGCACGTATGTTGATTTACTATGAGCGTTCTTCTTTTAAAGAAAAACATCATATCAAAGGACAACCACAAACAAAAATTCGTGTAACAGTTGACAAAAATGTCACTTACCGTGATTATGATGTGGAAAAATCAATGGGAAATTACGGAAATGACTTGGTTGGCGATGGAAAAGTCATCATGGAAATTAAAACCCCTGGCTCCCAGCCTGAATGGCTGCAAACCATTTTAATGAAACACGGCATTGCGTCAACATCATTTTCAAAATACGGCACGGCCTATCGTAAATCACAAGGAATAGTCTAAATTAAAATGTACCAGTTAGGAGATGATTGCTGTTTTGAGTTTATTTAATAGTGTTTATACAGGCGCAAGCACGACCGTAAATCCGTTAATGGTCGCCTTATCCCTTTTGGTCAGTCTTATATTAGGTGCTGCTTTAGCGTGGGTGTATCGTTATCGGACACTTTACACAAAAGAATTTGTCATTACATTGACAATCCTCCCTAGCTTATTGTCAGTGATTATTTTCTTGGTGAACGGTAGTCTGGGAACAAGTGTTGCCGTAGCTGGGACATTTAGTTTGGTACGTTTTCGTTCGGCTGCAGGTGGTGCGCGTGAACTGTTGGCGCTCTTTTTAGCGATGACCATTGGATTAAGTACAGGAATGGGCTACTTGACCTTAGCTATTTTGACCACAATTGTTTTCTTGGTAATTTGGCTTGGTTTGGAAAAAATGACCTTCTTTAGTTCAGGACAAACGGTGCGGCATTTGGTGATTGATCTGCCAAAAGATCGAAAAGATGAAAAGTTAATCCGCCATATCTTGCACCAATTTTGCCAAGACATTGAACTAGTATCATTGAAAAGTAGCCATAGCGGTGAACATTTGACGTTGACCTATCAAATCGACCTAAATTCAGACGACGATGACGTTTTATTAACCGATGAATTAGTCGAACACATTGTAGATATTGACATTTCAATGAGTAAATTGGCTAAGAAAAAGAAAAACTTATAACAAACCCAAAACTAGAACCACGGTTCTGGTTTTTAAATTCTTTGATAAGAGATCAAAAATTATGTTAAAATAAGGTCATAGCACTCATTGCTATAAAAATAAGAGTTATATCCGAAAGGAGATATAGATGGCTAAAAAAGAAATTGGACATCATTTTTTGGCTAGATTAGGAAAGACACGCTTGCGCCCAGGAGGTGTAAAAGCCACTAATTGGTTGATTGAGCAAGGAAATTTTTCCAAAGACTGTCAGGTTTTAGAGGTCGCTTGCAATATGTGTACCACATCAATTGAATTGGCACAAACTTGTGGTTGCCAGATTATTGCTGTTGATAGGGATAGCAAGGTACTTGAAAAAGCGGGTGTTAGCATTGCTAATGCAGGACTTGAGAACCATATCCACGTTCAGCAAGGAAATGCCTTAAAGCTTCCATTTCCTGATCAGTCATTTGATATTGTCATTAATGAGGCGATGTTAACCATGCTTCGTGGAGAAGCCAAAGCGACAGCCATTAAAGAATACTTGCGCGTTTTAAAACCAGGGGGACGTCTTTTAACACATGATGTTTCTTATGTTTCTGATAAAACCGAAGCTAAATTACATCAGCTAAGCCAAACGATTAATGTGAATGTCGAACCTTTGCATGTTGACCATTGGCAGGAACTTTTTCAGGAAATCGGCTTTTCAAGTGTTCAAGCAACCTATGGCAAGATGACCTTGATGTCGCTGTCAGGGATGATTCGTGATGAAGGTTTTTTGAAAACCTGTCAGATTCTATATCGAGGATTACAAAAAGAAAACCGTTCCCAATTTACAAAAATGTATAGCTTTTTCAATAACATTGGCAAAGATTTACGTTACATTGCAGTTGTTAGCACCAAATAAAGGAGAAATGATGGCCTATATCGAAAAAATAGAACACAGCACAGTACTTGATTTAAAGGCAATCGTCCCGATTGAAGAAGAACAAATGCTCTCCAAAACACTCGTCCAACGTGATGATTTAGGACTGACAATATTTTCCTTGGACAAGGGACAGGAAATTGGACGTCATTCGTCACCAGGGGACGCTATGGTGACTGTATTATCTGGAGTTGCTAAAATTACGATTGCTACGGATGATTATTTTGTAAAAGCAGGTGAAAGCATTGTCATGCCAGCAGAAATTCCTCATGCTCTCTATGCCGAGGAAGCCTTTCAAATGTTATTGATTGTCGTAAAACCAGAGGCTAAAGATGATTAAAGATTTAAAAACACTCGTTAGATACCATGAGGGACAAATTGCCAGCCGCTCGCTGAATAAAAGGCTAGAGCTAGCAAATGCCATCACCTTATATGCCATGGCAAAAGGTGAGCGTATTAGTCAGGAAAGCAGCCATAATGCCAAGTTGATATATGTTTTAGAAGGAAAGCTACAACTTACAGCTGACTCAGTGGTCGTTAAACTTCCCCCTGATAGTCTTGAAACAATTCCAGCACAACTCTTGCATGATTTCTTAGCACTGGAAGATTGTAAATTTTTGCAGATTGCATTATAGGCGTGAACATAGGCGTTTTGGAGTGTATCGCTAGCTTTTGAAAACTCTGTTATAATGAGCTAAGATAGCACTTACATTAAGGAGGCATCGTGAAAGAAAAGCGCATGACAAAGTTCTTTTTAACCTGCGCAACTTTGGTTACGTGTATTACCTTGGGTGTTAACCTTTGTTTTCAACATGCTACAAAAGCAGTTGTCGCAGAATCTTCGGAAACATCAGAGACAGCAACAGCTGATTTTATTGCAAGCATAGGCGAGATAGCGCGACAAATTGGGCAAGAGCGTAACCTCTATGCTTCTGTGATGATTGCACAAGCTGTCTTAGAATCAAGTAGTGGGCAGTCTGCGCTTAGTCAGTCTCCTTATTATAATTTCTTTGGTATCAAGGGGAGTTACAATGGCAATTCTGTGACCATGCTAACTTGGGAAGATGACGGAAATGGCAATACTTACGAAGTTGACCAAGCATTCAGAGCATATGATAGTTTAAGCGATTCGTTGAATGATTACGCTAATTTACTTAGTTGGGATTTGTATTCTGGAACGTGGAAGTCTAACGCAACATCTTACCAAGACGCCACGGCAGCCTTGACTGGCTTGTATGCCACAGACACCACTTACGCTGATAAATTAAATGCTTTAATTGAGCAATATGGGTTAACAGCCTATGATGAACCAGCAAGCACTGAAGGAACTAGTGAAGTCAATTCAGACCATGTCTGGAATGACTACCGTGGCTCTTACACAACAGCAGCCATTCTAGCAGAAGATGAAGCATGGCTTCGCTTTATTAGTCAATAGAATAGGAAAGAGGAATTTTCTCCTCTTTTTTACATTATTTTGAAAATAAAAAAGCCAATTCGATTGCTCGAAAATGGCTTTCCCGTAACATGCGGTTTCTTATTTGAGACCGTATTTTTTGTTGAAGCGATCCACACGACCATCTGCTTGTGTGAATTTTTGGCGTCCAGTGTAGAATGGGTGAGAATCTGATGAGATTTCCACACGTACAAGTGGATAAGTAGCGCCTTCAAATTCTACAGTTTCGTTAGAAGATTTTGTAGAACCGCTAAGGAATTTGTAACCAGTAGTTGTGTCCATGAACACTACTGGACGGTATTCTGGATGGATGTTTTGTTTCATTGTTAAAAGATTTCCTTTCTGCCATGGTGCTTTTTTAACGCACCATAGTTATTTTAACTTTTATAGTTTATCAAATAATGTGATATTTGACAAGACTTTTAAGCAAATTAATTGAATTAAAATCAAGTTGTCATTAAGTCAAGGCTATCAAGAGATAGCTTAGTCTTTTGGTGTTAGTAAGTCTTTGATTTCTTGGTAAATTTCGTCGTTTTCTTCAAGGCTATAAGAATTCGCTCCGCTGGCTAATGGGTGTCCGCCTCCGCCATGACGTTTAGCGATTTCATTGATAACCTGTGATTTACTGCGGAGGCGCACACGGTAATGGTTATCAGCTTGTTCGACAAAAATTGCCCATGATTGGATACAATCGATTTTTCCAGGCGTTCCAACGATGGCAGATGTTTCAGCATCTGTGACGTTGAATTTTTTCATGATATCCTGTGTCAATACCACACGAGCAGCGCCATTTTCATCAACTTCAAGATGGTCAAAAACGTAGCCTTGAAGTTTAGCAATTTTAAATGAAAATGAGTCCATTTGACGAGCTAGTGTTGAAAAGTCAAAATCATATTCGCGTAGCTTGCTCGCAATTGAGAGCGTTTTGCTTGTTGTTGCAGGATAAAGGAAACGTCCAGTATCACCGACGATACCACAATAAAGCAGGCGAGCTGCCTCATTTGACAAAGCTAGATTAGTTGAAAGGGCAAAATCGGTGATGATTTCGCTAGCGCTAGAAGCAGTTGTATCAACATAAAGCAAATCACCGTAAGCATCGTCATTAGGGTGATGGTCAATTTTAATCAGACAATCACCTCTTAGATAGCGGTCATCGTCAACACGTGGCGTGTTTGCAGTATCGGTAACAATAACTAAAGCGCCTTGGTAATCATCATCAGAGACAGTATCCATTTTTGTCAACCAAGTCAGTGTTGGCTCGTCTTTTCCAGTTGCCAAGACTTTTTTTTCTGGAAAATGATGTCTGATAATATCACGAAGCCCGACTTGACTCCCAAGAGCATCAGGGTCGGGACGCTGATGGCGGTGGATAATAATGGTATCGTAAGCCTTTATTTTTTCTAAAATGTCTTCAAAAGTGTTGTTCATCGTTATTCTCCAATATCATATCAATATGTGAGATCCCTTTCTTTAAAGTATCTGTAAGAAATTGTCTTTAAGTTAAAAAATACAAAAACAGTTGTAAGCAAGTTTGAAACATCTTAGTATTCTCCGTAAAGAGTGCCGAAAATGAATGAAACTTTTATATCGCTTACCATGATATTTTTCTGATTTTCATTATACCACAGAAAGGAAATTTTTTAGAAGACTTAATGTTCATAGAGATAGGGGCAATAGTATACGAAATCCTTTAAATAATCTCTAAATCCGTCACTCAGCTGATTATTGCAGGTATGTAAAAAATGATAGCAAAAGAAAGTATGCCTAAAAACGTGTAAGTATTGAAATAAAAACGAGAATGTGCTATAATCATATCTTGTAAGGGTTATCATATGATAATTCAAAAAAAACACAACTAAAAAGGAGAACCATAATATGGCTTCAAAAGATTTTCACATTATTGCAGAAACAGGAATTCATGCACGTCCAGCTACTTTGCTTGTTCAAACAGCTAGCAAATTTGCTTCAGACATCACTCTTGACTACAAAGGTAAAGCTGTAAACCTTAAGTCTATCATGGGTGTTATGAGCCTTGGTGTTGGTCAAGGTGCTGACGTTACGATCTCTGCTGAAGGTGCAGATGCAGATGATGCACTTGCAGCAATTGAAGAAACAATGACGAAAGAAGGATTGGCTTAATAAAATGACAGAAATGCTTAAAGGAATTGCCGCATCTGATGGTGTTGCTGTTGCTAAAGCGTATCTACTCGTTCAACCGGATTTGTCATTTGAAACTGTTACAGTTGAAGATACAAGTGCAGAAGAAGCTCGCCTAGATGCCGCATTAAAAGCATCGCAAGACGAGCTTTCTGTCATTCGTGAGAAAGCAGTAGAAACACTAGGTGAAGAAGCAGCTGCCGTGTTTGATGCACACTTGATGGTTCTTGCTGATCCAGAAATGATTAGCCAAATCAAAGAAACTATCCGTGTAAAACAAACAAATGCAGAAGCAGGTCTTAAAGAAGTGACTGATATGTTCATCACTATCTTTGAAGGAATGGAAGATAATCCTTATATGCAAGAACGTGCAGCGGATATACGCGACGTTGCAAAACGTGTGTTAGCGCACCTGATTGGTGTTAAACTTCCAAACCCAGCAGCTATCGATGAAGAATCAATTGTTATTGCACACGACTTGACACCATCTGATACTGCTCAATTAAATAAACAATTTGTAAAAGCCTTTGTGACTAACATTGGTGGACGTACAAGTCACTCAGCTATCATGGCACGTACTCTTGAAATCGCAGCTGTTCTTGGAACAAATGATATCACAAGCCGTGTTAAAGATGGTGACATCGTAGCCGTAAATGGTATCACAGGTGATGTGATTATCAACCCAACAGAAGAAGAAATTGCTGAATTTAAAGCAGCTGGTGAAGCATACGCTAAACAAAAAGCTGAATGGGCTCTTCTTAAAGATGCTGAAACAGTAACAGCTGATGGTAAACACTTCGAATTGGCAGCTAACATCGGGACACCTAAAGACGTTGAAGGTGTTAATGCTAATGGAGCAGAAGCAGTTGGTCTTTATCGTACTGAATTCTTGTACATGGATTCACAAGATTTCCCAACTGAAGATGACCAATATGAAGCATACAAGGCTGTTCTTGAAGGCATGAATGGTAAACCAGTTGTGGTTCGTACGATGGATATCGGTGGGGATAAAGAACTTCCATATTTTGACCTTCCAAAAGAAATGAACCCATTCCTTGGATTCCGTGCACTTCGTATTTCTATCTCAGAAACAGGAAATGCAATGTTCCGTACACAAATTCGTGCCCTTCTTCGCGCATCTGTTCACGGACAACTTCGCATTATGTTCCCAATGGTTGCGCTTCTTAAGGAATTCCGTGCTGCTAAAGCAATCTTTGAAGAAGAAAAAGCGAACCTTAAAGCTGAAGGTGTTGCAGTGGCAGATGATATCCAAGTGGGTATCATGATTGAAATCCCAGCAGCAGCTATGCTTGCTGACCAATTTGCCAAAGAAGTTGACTTCTTCTCAATTGGTACAAACGACCTTATTCAATACACTATGGCCGCCGACCGTATGAACGAACAAGTTTCATACCTTTACCAACCATACAACCCCTCTATCCTTCGTTTGATTAATAATGTTATCAAAGCAGCACACGCTGAAGGGAAATGGGCTGGTATGTGTGGTGAAATGGCTGGTGACCAAAAAGCTGTTCCGCTTCTTGTCGGAATGGGACTTGATGAGTTCTCAATGTCAGCCACATCCGTTCTTCGGACACGTAGCCTGATGAAGAAACTTGATACCGCTAAAATGCAAGAATATGCCAATCGCGCTCTTGCAGAATGCTCAACAATGGAAGAAGTTCTTGAGCTTGGCAAAGAATACGTTGATTTCGATTAATTGTGTGTAATATTATCAAAAAAGAGTTTGGATTATTTTGTCCGAACTCTTTTTAATTTTACGGATAGATGTGTAGTGGTTTTCCTGTCACTTTAGTTTAGCTAACAGCTGAATAATCAATGCTTGTCTTAGGGCTATGAATAACAGTTTCACTTGAGCATTTATTTTTATTTTTTTAAAGCAACATCCTTGACTTGGAGTGGACTCTAAGTTGTACAATACAGATGACATTCGTATTTTATCACAAAAAAACATTATTCAATAAATTTAGGATTATGGGAATTTGATATTACAAAGTTTTTGTCTTAATTTTCTGAATTTTTCCTGCGTTAAAATATTGAAAAAAGGAGAAAAAGTGATAAAATGGAATTATCATATTTAAAAAGGAGATCTAGTTTGACAACACAATATAAAAACTATGTCAATGGAGAGTGGAAACTGTCTAAAGAAGAAATTAACATTTATGCTCCTGCCACAGGTGAAGAACTCGGTTCTGTACCTGCAATGAGCCAAGAAGAAGTTGACTATGTTTACGCTTCTGCAAAAGCCGCTCAAAAAGAATGGCGTGCGCTTTCATACGTAGAACGTGCAGCTTACCTTCATAAAGCAGCGGATATTTTAGTGCGTGATGCTGAAAAAATCGGTGCTGTACTTTCAAAAGAAATTGCTAAAGGTTACAAATCAGCAGTAGGTGAAGTTATCCGTACAGCTGAAATCATTCATTATGCCGCTGAAGAGGGTGTCCGTCTTGAAGGTGAAGTCCTTGAAGGTGGAAGCTTTGAAGCAGCAAGCAAGAAAAAAATCGCTATTGTTCGTCGCGAACCAGTAGGATTGGTACTTGCTATCTCACCATTTAACTATCCAATTAACCTTGCAGGTTCTAAGATTGCTCCTGCCCTTATTTCAGGGAATGTTGTTGCCCTTAAACCACCTACGCAAGGCTCTATTTCAGGTCTTCTTTTGGCTGAAGCATTTGCTGAAGCTGGACTTCCAGCTGGTGTATTCAACACCATTACAGGACGTGGTTCAGTAATCGGTGACTACATCGTTGAACACGAAGCTGTTAACTACATCAACTTCACAGGTTCTACACCAGTAGGTGAACACATCGGTAAATTGGCTGGTATGCGTCCAATTATGCTTGAACTTGGTGGTAAAGATTCAGCTATCGTTCTTGAAGATGCTGACCTTGACTTGGCTGCTAAAAACATCGTTGCAGGTGCTTACGGTTACTCAGGTCAACGTTGTACAGCCGTTAAACGTGTCCTTGTTATGGATAGCGTTGCAGATAAATTGGTTGCCAAAGTTTCAGAACTTGTTAAAGAGTTGACTGTTGGTATGCCTGAAGATGATGCTGATATTACTCCGCTTATCGATACAAAAGCTGCTGACTATGTTGAAGGTCTTATCAAAGACGCTCAAGACAAAGGTGCTAAAGAAGTTATTTCATTCAAACGTGAAGGTAACCTTATTAGCCCAGTATTGTTTGACAATGTAACAACTGATATGCGTTTGGCTTGGGAAGAACCATTTGGTCCAGTCCTTCCAGTTATCCGTGTTAATTCAGTAGAAGAAGCTGTTGACATTTCAAATAAATCTGAATACGGTCTTCAAGCAGCAGTATTTACAAATAACTTCCCATTAGCATTCAAGATTGCTGAACAACTTGAAGTGGGTACTGTTCACATCAACAACAAAACACAACGTGGTACAGATAACTTCCCATTCCTTGGTGCTAAGAAATCTGGTGCTGGAACACAAGGTGTGAAATACTCTATTGAAGCAATGACTACTGTTAAATCTACAGTATTTGATATTGCAAAATAATTTTTGATGAAGGTTAGAACGGTTTTGTTCTGACCTTTTTTAGTTTAGAAATATGGTTACAAGTTGTGTTCTTCATGAAAATTTTTAGAAATTTTTCTTTTTTGCAATGGTTTTAGACTTTTAGTTATGAAAGCGTATGCAATTGTGATAAAATAAGGGTAGCCATACAATAGGAGGTAGAAAATGGTAACACGTAATCAATTTTCAACTTTGGAAATGCGCAAAGCAAGTCCATATTTTTCTGCATTAAAAACTATTGTCGAAACAGCATTTTATGAGAATCAGGTCATTTCAATTAAGACTTTAGAAGAGGCTTATCAATTGGCATCGAATGCTTCTGGTACAGTGATTTTGGACATGCCTGTCATTCATACGAAGGAACTTGGCTTGCCGTCCTATGCTCGAGTTTTATTAACGAATTCGGGAGCTGTGGTTGGTAGAACAGCTAAGGCACGTCGTATTTATGGCTTGGATTCAGATGAAGATGAGCGCTTGTTATCCATTGTGCGAAGTGCGGTTTATCAAGCCCATAGTCGCAAATTCTATAAAGCAGATGCTATTGTTGGTTTGGATGAAGAGTTTATGGTGCGTGCACATTTGATGGTGCCTGAGGAAGAAATCAATAATCTCTATTCATGGTTGCTTAATTTTCAGATTTTAGATGAAGAATTTAAAAATCGTTTAAAAGTTTCTAAACGGTATGATGAAGATGATATTTTTGTCTTTTTTGATCCTAAATGGTCTCATCCAGATTATCCAGATGGTTTAGCTTATTTTGACACGAATCACAATTGTGTGGCTATTTTAGGTTTGAATTATTTTGGAGAATTGAAAAAAGCGACATTAACGTTGGCTTGGGGAACAGCTGCGCGCAATGGCTATGTTTCTTGCCACGGTGGTTTGAAAATTTTCCAAGGAAAAGAGGAAAATGATTATGTTGCCTCTTTCTTTGGCTTATCTGGTTCAGGAAAATCAACGTTGACTCATGCTAAGCATAATGGAAAATACGATATCAAAGTGTTACATGATGATGCCTTTATTATTTCCGAAAAAGATGGCTCATCCATTGCGCTAGAACCGTCTTATTTTGATAAGACCAACGATTATCCAACGGGACACCCAGAGCAAGACTTTTTTGTGACTGTTCAAAATTGTGGTGTGACGTTAGATGATAATGGTCGTAAAAAATTGATGACCGAGGATATTCGTAATGGGAACGGACGTACCGTAAAATCACGTTTTGCAACGCCAAATCGTGTTGACCATATCGAGGAGCCAATTAATGCGATTTTTTGGATTATGAAAGACGATTCATTGCCACCTTTAATCAAAATTAATGATCCACTCATGGCAGCGACAATGGGTTGTACATTGATGACAAAACGTTCAAGCGCTGAAAATATTGAAGGTAGCAAGCAATCATTAGTTATTGAACCATTTGCAAATCCATTTAGGGTTTATCCTTTGGTTGAAGATTACCAAAAATTCCGTTCATTATTTGCTAGTGGTGTTGACTGTTATATCATTAATACGGGATTTTACATGGGAAATGGTATTCCAAAAGAAGTTTCTTTAGATATCATTGAAAAAATTGTTGACGGCAATGCCGATTTTAAGGTTTTTGGTCCAATTGAAGGCTTTGAATATCTGGCATTAGAGGACTATCCTGTCCACCGTTTTGATGCGAAATATAAACAATTGATTCGTTCACGGATGCAAATTCGTTTGAATTTCCTATTGTCTTTTAATCAAAACAATCCTAAACTAGCTCTGCCTGTTGAAGCTATCTCACGTTTGGAACGAGTTATTAACAATCTAAAATAAGGTCATATTCTTGCAAAACAATTGATTCGATGAAAAAGTATCCCTAGCGGGTACTTTTTTGATACTTTAATAAACATATAATTTTTGACTAATAATTATAAACAAGGTAATCCCTAGTATTTATCATATTATTTGTCAATAAATCTGACTATAAATGTTTTATATATACCTATAGCTATAAAATATAATAAAAATAAAATAATTTTCAGAAAAATTATTATTTTTTAATAAACTTGTGTCTTAATGTTTTTTATATTGACGAGCCATCAATATGAAATAACCATTTTGGGAGGTTTATTATGGATAAGAAAGAGAGATTCTCTTTTAGGAAGTACAAGGTCGGACTAGTTTCAGTCCTTGTGGGAGCTATCTTTTTGGCAGCAGGCGCAGGTCGTGTTTCGGCTGATGAGTTGTCAAAAGCAGCAGGAGTAAGTCAAATAGACCCTACTTCTAATATTGAGCAAGTGGTGCAGGCAACAGAAAGTTCAAGCACAGCTGATTTTGCTCAAGTAGCATCAATGGAAGAAGCGACGACTGAAGTAAGTGGTGTTGAAAGTACAGCGACAGCTAGTGCAACAGCAATTATCCCATATAAATTTGGTATCGAGCTAGCAAAAGGTGGCTATCAAATTAAATTTAGCGATCTTGCTGAAAAATTTGACAATCTAGGAGCAGGTAAATTTTCTAGCTTTAGTAGCTGGGGATTGACGAAGGATGGTGCGCTAAAACTTGACGTTGCTGCCCCAAGATGGCAGTATCTATTCATCTTATAATACTGATAAATACGATTCGATGAGTGGTACAAGTATGGCATCACCTCATGTTGCAGGTGTAGTTGCTTTGGTGAAACAATACCTTAAAGAAAATTTCCCCGAAAAATCAGATGAAGAAGTTGGTTACCTTGTCAAAGCCTTGATTATGAGTACAGATAAGGCATATTAGGATAAAGAAGCACAAGCTTACACATCACCACGTCAACAAGGTACAGGGCTTGTTGATACGGTATCAGTAGTTAGCACAGGACTTTATGTGACTGGTGATGATGGTTATGGTAGTGTTACGCTCGGAAATGTTGGTGATTACACATTGGTATTGAATTTACCAGAGGGCTATGAAATTTATGAGGCCCCTGCTTTTACAGTTCTTTATGGCAAACAAAATCGTGTGAAATTCAGTGTAATTGATAAGACAGGCTTGATTTCAGAAATAAATGCAACAGCTAATTAGAGAAAGAAGCACGTTATTATAACGCATCATTAGCTAAATTGTTGACTTATCGTGATGCGCTAACAAGTGCTCAAACAATCTTGTCAGAAAAACATACACAAGCAGAAGTAGATGATGCCTTGGCTAACTTGAAAGCAGCTGAAAAAGCTCTAGACGGTCAAGAAATTATCGAGGACACTGATGTGCAAAAAGAAGAATCTCTCATTCCTGAAAAGGTCATCAAACCAGAAACAGCACCGAAAGTGGACCCGCAGGTCAGTGAAAACGAGAAAGCTAGGGGTCGTAACCGTTCATACAGAAGCCAACGCTTCAACTCCTGCTAAACCTTTGGCAAGTTCAAAAGCAACCGACGAGCTCCCTCAAACATCAAGCGTTACACAAAATTATCTTCTTGCTCTTGGCTTTACTTTAGTGACACTAACAGCAGGCATTTGGAAACGAAGAAAAGTCTCTAAAGACTAATAAATTTAAGTTTAGTCATCCCTTCCTCTAACAAAAAAAGCACATCTGAAAGAGAAAATTCTCAATCGGGTGTGCATTTTGAGTGTATTGAAGGCTTATTTTTTCAAATGAAGTTCTTGATTTTTAAGATAAACTTCTGAGACTTGAGCGTATTTTTTTAGTTTTTTCAATTCTTCTTTATGCGTAATGAAAGTAATAACAACGCCAGCTTTTCCCATACGTCCAGTTCTTCCTGCACGATGAGTATAGACTTCTTTATCACGAGCAAGGTCAAAATTGATAACGTATTCGAGATTTTCAATATCAATCCCACGGGCAACTAAGTCAGTTGCCAACAGTAGTGAGATGTCATGATTTTTGAATTTTTCAAGAATGACTTTACGGAATTTGACATTAATATCAGACGCCAAAGAAACAGCAGAAACACGATTAAATTGGAGACGTTCTTCAGCAGCTCCTAAATCTGAAAGACTGTTGAAAAAGACCAAGCCACGAAATTCTGGAATATTTGAAAATTTGCGGAGTAGTTCAAGGCGGTCACGTTTATCAACGGTAATGTAATAATGAGCGATTTGTTCCAGCTTTTGGTCAGACAAATCAATCGTCAACGTATTTTCAGCGAGTGCGTCAGCGTCAACTTTATTAGTTGCACTCATGTAAACCATTTGGTGGTCACGTGGAACATGGTTGATGATATTTTCAACAAAATGATATTGAGAGTCACCTAGCAATTCATCACATTCATCTAAAACGATTGTGTCAACGTTCATCATTTTGATTTTTTTGAGCTTGACTAACTCGAAAACACGCCCAGGTGTTCCGATAAGAATTTCTGGACCTTTTTTCAAACGTTCGATTTGACGTTTTTGACTAGAACCAGAAATGAATAGCTGTGCTGTAAGATTTAGGGGCTCAGCCCATATTTTAGTTACCTCAAAAATTTGCCCTGCTAGTTCGGTATTTGGTGCTAAAATCAATAATTGTTGTGATTTTTTGGGTGTCACATTTAAAAGTGTTGGGAAAAGATAAGCTAGTGTCTTACCTGTACCAGTTGGGCTGACACCAAGGACATTATCGCCTTGTGAAATAGGCTCGAAAAGTTGTTTTTGAATAGCTGTTAGCTCGCTAAATTTCAGATTAGCTAACTGCTCTTGCCAGACTTGTGGAAATTGTGAAATCATAAGTTTCCTCTTCTAGGTTTCTAATCTCCATCTATTATAACATAGAAAAAGAATCTTTTTTTCTTTCGTCATTAAGTAAGAGCTTTCAGCATTTAAAAAATGGTAAAAATGTAGTAGAATAGATAGGAAATATTTTTGATTTGGAGTAATAAATGCGTAAAAAACCTATTATTATTGGTGTAACTGGTGGTTCTGCTGGCGGAAAAACAAGTGTTTCAAAGGCTATTTTGGCGAATTTTAAAGACCAAAAGATTGCGATGATTCAACATGATTCTTACTATAAAGACCAAAGTCATCTGACATTTGAAGAACGCGTGTCAACCAATTATGACCACCCACTTGCTTTTGATACGGATTTGATGATTGAACACATCAATGAACTCATTGCAGGACGTCCTGTTGACATTCCAATTTATGATTACACACAACATACACGTAGCGAAAAAACATATCGCCAAGAACCACAAGATGTTTTTATTGTCGAAGGAATCTTGGTTCTTGAAGATAAACGCCTGCGTGATTTAATGGATATTAAATTATTTGTTGATACCGATGACGATATCCGTATTATTCGCCGTATCAAACGTGATATGCAAGAACGTGGACGTAGTCTTGACAGCGTTATTGACCAATACGCATCAGTTGTTAAGCCAATGTACCACCAATTCATCGAACCAACAAAACGTTATGCAGACATTATCATCCCAGAAGGAGCATCAAACGTTGTCGCTATCGACCTTATCAACACTAAAATCGCAACTATTTTAGAATGATTTGTAGTGAATAGAGAATCTAGACACCGAGCTAAGCTTGGTGTCTTTTTATAACAAATCAACAGAAAAAAGTCTCTTTTTCAGCTAAGTTATCAACTATTTTGTAAAAACCTCGGAAAGTATTCAGAAAATTTATTTTATTTGGATTATTCTGTTGACTTTTATTCTAGAAAAGGGTATTATATAAAAAACGAAAAACATCGAAGGGAATTAAGTCAATGACATTCGCAACTATGACAGTCTTGCTATTGCGTAATGAGGGCTAGTGCATGAAAGCATTAGTCCTGTTTGGCTTACCAAGCGGGATAAAAAACATCTCGCTTGTCCGTGAGATGTTTTTATTTTTATCTTAATGCTTTTGTTAATGTTAGAAAGAGGTTACTATGCGTAAAGTTGAATTCCTTGATACCACTCTTCGTGATGGTGAACAAACACCAGGCGTTAATTTTTCAATCAAAGAAAAAGTAGCAATTGCCAAACAGCTTGAAAAATGGGGGATTGCTTCAATTGAAGCTGGTTTTCCAGCAGCTAGTCCTGATTCATTTGAAGCGGTTCGTCAAATTTCAGCAGCAATGACAACAACTGCGGTATCAGGTTTAGCACGTTCTGTGAAATCAGATATTGATGCTTGTTATGAAGCATTGAAAGATGCTAAATACCCACAATGTCACGTGTTCATTGCAACAAGTCCGATTCATCGTGACTATAAATTGAAAAAAACAAAAGAAGAAATTCTTGCTATTATCAAAGAACATGTGACTTATGCACGCAGTAAATTTGATGTGGTCGAATTTTCTCCAGAAGATGCAACCCGTACAGAACTTGATTATCTTCTCCAAGTTGTTCAGACAGCGGTTGATGCTGGCGCAACTTACATCAATATTCCTGATACGGTTGGTTTCACAACGCCAGAGGAATATGGTAACATTTTCAAATATTTGATTGAAAATACAAAATCAGACCGCGAGATTATCTTCAGTCCACATTGTCATGATGACCTTGGAATGGCGACAGCCAACACTTTAGCAGCCATCAAAAATGGTGCTGGACGCGTAGAAGGGACAGTCAATGGTATTGGTGAACGTGCTGGAAATGTGGCACTAGAAGAGATTGCCGTAGCTCTTAATATCCGTGAAGATTATTATCAAGCGACATCTGATATTGTCCTTAACGAAACGGTCAATACGTCTGAATTGATTTCACGCTTCTCAGGAATTTCAATTCCTAGGAACAAAGCTGTGGTTGGTGGCAATGCCTTCTCACACGAATCTGGTATTCACCAAGATGGTGTGCTTAAAAATCCACTTACTTATGAAATTATCACGCCAGAGCTTGTCGGTGTTAAGCACAACTCGCTTCCACTTGGTAAACTGTCTGGTCGACATGCTTTCATTGAAAAATTGAAAGAACTTGAACTTGCTTTCGAAGAATCAGAAATTACAACGCTATTTGGTAAATTTAAAAAATTGGCTGATAAAAAACATGACATTACAGATGCTGATATCAGAGCTTTGGTTGCTGGAACAGAAATTGAAAATCCAGAAGGCTTCCACTTTGGCGATTTGAAATTAACATCAAATGCTGATGATACGGTGACAGCTGAAGTGCTTATGGTAAACGCTGACGGTGAAGAAGTTGAAGTTATTGCAAATGGAAAAGGTTCTGTTGAAGCTATCTATAATGCTGTCGATAAATTCTTCAATCAAACGGTTCGCCTTCTCAGCTACACAATGGATGCTGTAACAGACGGTATTGATTCACAAGCGCGTGTGTCTGTTTCAATTGAAAATGTTGATACAGGAACGATTTTCAACGCATCTGGTATTGATTTTGATGTGCTTAAAGCAGGTGCTATTGCTTATGTCAATGCCAATGCTTTTGTTCAAAAAGAAAATGCTGGTGAAATTGGCAAAGCCGTTTCATTCCGCGATGTGCCAACTCATTAATAAGAAAGGAATTTATAGAGAAGCAACGATGTTGCTTGCGGTATCTCATTATGACGAAAAAAATTGTTACACTTGCTGGTGATGGTATTGGTCCAGAAATTATGGCAGCAGGCTTAGAAGTCCTTGAAGCTGTGGCTTCAAAAATTAATTTTGATTATGACATTGACGCAAAACCTTTTGGTGGCGCAGGAATTGATGCCAGTGGTCATCCACTACCAAAAGAAACTTTGGAGGCAGCAAAATCAGCTGATGCGATTTTATTAGCTGCCATTGGTGGTCCAAAGTATGATAACGCTCCTGTTCGTCCAGAACAAGGCTTGCTTGCCATTCGTAAGGAATTACATTTGTTTGCAAATATCAGGCCTGTTCGTATCTTTGATGCGTTGAAACATTTGTCGCCTTTGAAACCTGAACGCATTGAAGGGGTTGACTTTGTTGTTGTCCGTGAGTTAACAGGTGGTATCTATTTTGGTGAACATCAATTACAAGCTGAGTCAGCACGTGATATCAATGACTATTCAGCGCAGGAAATCCGCCGTATTATTCGCAAGGCATTTGAATTGGCACGACTTCGCGGCAAAAAAGTGACAAGCATTGATAAACAAAATGTCTTGGCAACTTCAAAATTATGGCGTAAAGTTGCCGAAGAAGTAGCCTTAGATTTTCCAGATGTCACGTTGGAACATCAATTGGTGGATAGCGCAGCCATGATTATGATTACAAATCCATCACGCTTTGACGTTGTGGTTACGGAAAATCTTTTTGGTGATATTTTGTCTGATGAATCAAGCGTGCTTCCAGGCACACTTGGTGTTATGCCATCAGCTAGCCATTCAGAAAATGGACCAAGCCTTTATGAGCCGATTCACGGTTCAGCTCCAGATATTGCTGGACAAGGCATTGCCAATCCTGTCAGCATGATTTTATCTGTTGCCATGATGTTGCGTGACAGTTTTGGTGAAGTAGCTGGTGCAGAACTCATTGAAAATGCGGTTGATAAGACATTCAATCAAGGCATTTTAACACGTGATTTAGGCGGTAGGGCTTCAACAGCTGAAATGACCGCAGCTATTATTACCAATCTATGACTTTAAAAGAATTAGCGCGTTTCATTTTCGTTTTGTGGAATGTTTTGACCTTTCTGACGTATGGTATTGATAAAAAGAAAGCAGAGCATGGACGTTGGCGAATTCCAGAGAAAACATTGCTTTTAGAAAGTATTTTATTTGGTGGAGTAGGTGCTTTTCTTGGTGGCAAAATCTATCATCATAAAACTTTGAAATGGTACTTTAAAGCTTGTTGGTATTTGGGAATGGTGATTGATATTGCGGTTTTATACTGGTATATGGTCATTTGGAAATAGTAGCTAACTAGAAAATGAAATAGCAAGAAGAATTTGGAGGATGAAATGAGCGGAAAATCGATTTTTGATAAGCTTTGGGAACGCCATGTGGTTACTGGTGAAGAAGGTGAACCACAGCTTATGTATGTTGACCAGCACTATATTCATGAAGTAACAAGTCCGCAGGCATTCCAAGGACTTAGAGATGCAGGTCGTAAAGTACGTCGCCCAGATTTAACATTTGGAACGACTGACCACAATGTTCCAACGGTAGATATTGTCAATATTCGCGACTTGGTGTCAAAAAATCAAATTGATACCCTTGCTCGAAATGTTAAAGATTTTGGTATTGATGCGGCAACGCATGGAACAGAACGCCAAGGGATTGTTCATATGGTAGGACCAGAAACAGGACGGAGTCAACCTGGTAAATTTGTTGTCTGCGGGGACAGCCATACGGCAACTCACGGTGCTTTTGGAGCCATTGCCTTTGGTATCGGAACATCTGAAGTGGAGCACGTTTTTGCAACACAGTGCATTTGGCAAGTAAAACCGAAGAAAATGAAAGTTGAATTTATCGGTAAACCACAAAAAGGTGTTTATTCAAAAGACTTTATCCTTGCTTTGATTGCTCAATATGGTGTTGATGCTGGTGTCGGCTATGCAGTTGAGTATTGTGGTGAAGCCATTGATGCTCTTTCAATGGATGAGCGTATGACCATTGCAAACATGTCAATTGAATTTGGGGCAAAAATGGGCTTGATGAATCCAGACCAAAAGACCTTTGATTACGTTAAAGGTCGCAAAGCGGCGCCTAAAGGTGATAAATTCGAGCAAGCGGTCGAAGATTGGAAAACATTGGTTTCTGACCCCGATGCCGAATATGATAAAGTTATTACCATTGATGTTTCAGAATTGGCACCAATGGTGACTTGGGGAACAAACCCTGAAATGGGTGTTGAATTTGGCAAACCGTTCCCAGAAATCAAAGACATGAATGATGAACGTGCTTATCATTATATGGACATTAAGCCTGGTGATAAAGCTGAAGATATTGATTTGGGTTATGTTTTCATTGGTTCTTGTACCAATGCGCGCCTTTCAGACCTTGAATTAGCAGCTAAGATTGTTAAGGGCAAACATATTTCACCAAATCTGACAGCTATTGTTGTCCCTGGTTCTCGTCCTGTTAAGAAAGAAGCAGAGCGACTAGGGCTTGATAAAATTTTCATGGATGCTGGTTTTGAATGGCGTGAGCCAGGTTGTTCAATGTGTCTTGGAATGAACCCAGACCATGTGCCAGAAGGCGTTCATTGTGCCTCAACAAGTAATCGTAATTTTGAAGGGCGCCAAGGTTTTGGAGCGCGTACACATCTTTGTAGCCCAGCGATGGCGGCAGCTGCAGCAATTGCTGGTAAATTCATCGATGTTCGCCAACTGTCAGAAGTTCAGTAAAGGAGAGATAATGGAAAAATTTACTGTTTACACAGGGAAGTCTGTCCCTTTGATGAATGATAATATTGATACTGACCAGCTTATTCCAAAACAGTTCTTGAAAGCTGTTGATAAAAAAGGTTTTGGTAAAAATTTGTTGTTTGAGTGGCGCTATCTCAATGATAATTACGATGAAAATCCAGATTTTATCTTTAACAAACCTGAATATCGCGATGCAACGATTCTGATTTCAGGGGATAACTTTGGTTCAGGATCATCACGTGAACACGCTGCTTGGGCCTTGGAAGATTATGGTTTTCGTTGTGTGATTGCAGGCTCATTTTCTGATATTCACTACAATAATGAATTGAAAAATGGGATGCTTCCAATTGTTCAACCTTTGAAAGTCCGTCAGAAATTAGCTGTGCTACCAGCTGGTGAAGAAATTACGATTGATTTACCAAACCAAGTCATCAAGTCATCTGCGGGAGAATTTCCGTTTGAAATTGATGGCGAATGGAAGCGTAAACTCGTCCTTGGACTTGATGATATTGGCATCACGCTTCAATATGAAAATTTGATAGCTGCCTACGAAAAAAATCGTCCAAGTTATTGGCAATAATTTAAAAAAAGTAGTAGTCAAAATAATGGTTGTAGCCATTCAATAAAATATAGAAAAGTCTGAGATTAACTTCTCAGACTTTTTGTGGTGTTTGTTTATTCTAAGCAAAATATGACGGCAGGCTTATTTTTTGATATAATAAACCTTATGGAAAACACAAAGAAAATAGAGAATTATCAAATCATGTTAGCACAGGCAAAAGCATTATTTGCTAACGAAAAAAATCTGCTATCAAATCTTTCAAATGCTAGCGCTCTCTTAAAGATGACTTTACCAAATTCTGTTTTTACAGGCTTTTATTTATTTGACGGTCAGGAATTCTTTTGGGTCCTTTTCAAGGCGGGGTATCGTGCGTTCATATTGCACTTGGAAAAGGTGTTTGTGGTGAAGCAGCAGCTAATCAAGAAACGATAATTGTGGCAGATGTGACAAAACATGCTAATTATATTTCTTGTGATTCAGCAGCCATGAGTGAAATCGTTGTCCCTATGGTTAAAAATAACCAATTAGTGGGGGTTTTGGATTTGGACTCACGTTTAACGGATGATTATGATACGATTGACCAAGAGTATCTTGAAAAATTTGTTGCCGTACTTTTGGAAAAATCATATTGGAATTTGGATATGTTTGGAGTTGAAAAATAATGTATCAAGCACTTTATCGAAAATATCGTAGCCAAACTTTTGATGAAATGGTTGGGCAAACGGTCATTTCAACAACTTTAAAACAAGCAGTTTCTTCAGGAAAAATTAGCCATGCTTATCTATTTTCTGGTCCTCGTGGAACAGGGAAAACAAGTGCTGCTAAAATTTTTGCTAAGGCGATGAACTGCCCTAATCAAGTCAATGGCGAGCCATGTAATCATTGCGATATTTGTCGTGATATTACAAATGGCAGCCTTGAAGATGTCATTGAAATCGATGCTGCATCAAATAATGGTGTTGATGAAATTCGTGAAATTCGTGATAAATCAACCTACGCACCAAGCCGTGCAACTTATAAAGTTTACATCATCGATGAAGTGCATATGCTATCGACAGGTGCCTTTAATGCTCTTTTGAAAACGCTTGAAGAACCAACAGAAAATGTTGTTTTCATTTTAGCAACAACAGAATTGCATAAAATTCCAGCAACGATTTTGTCACGTGTGCAACGATTTGAATTTAAAGCGATTAAATTAGCGGCTATTCGTGAACATTTGGCTAATATTCTTGACAAAGAAGAAATTAGCTATGAAGAGGATGCCTTGACCTTGATTGCACGTTGTGCTGAGGGTGGCATGCGTGATGCGCTTTCGATTCTTGACCAAGCGCTTAGTTTAACACCTGATAATCATGTGTCGCTTGCTATCGCAGAAGAAATCACAGGTAGCATTTCAATGACAGCCTTAGATGATTTTGTGGCAAATGTTTTGGCAAATCAAACTAGTCAAGCTTTGGCAAATTTGGAAACTATTTTTGATAGCGGAAAGAGCATGAGTCGCTTTGCGACGGATGTGTTAAATTACTTACGTGATTTATTGGTCGTTCAAACTGGTGGTGAAAATACACACACAAGCCAAATATTCCAAGAGAATTTAGCAACTGCTGAACAAAATCGTATTTTTACAATGATTGATTTGGTGACGAAAGCTTTGCCTGAAATCAAAAATGGTGTTCAGCCAAAAATTTATGCTGAAATGTTAACGATTCAATTATCAGAAGCAGGAAAAGAAATTTCGACAGCACAAGTTCCAGACGGATTGTCAGATGAATTAGCAAAGCTTAAGAATGAAATCAAAGATTTGAAAGAAGAATTTTCTAAGATTGATAGCTCAGCTATTTCTCAAAAAACGGTAAGCCGAAAAAAATTAGCTACTGGCTTTAAGTTTAAAGTGGACCGCGTGAAGATTTTGAGCATCATGAAAGAAACGGTTGCTGATAGTCAAAAATCAAGGGAGTATCTGGAAGCTCTTAAAGGAGCGTGGAACGAGATTTTGGACAGTATTTCTGCTCAAGACCGCGCGCTTTTGCTAGGTTCGGAGCCAGTTCTTGCCAATAGTGAAAATGCTATTTTAGCTTTTGATGCAGCTTTTAATGCGGAACAAGCCATGAAACGAACTGACCTTAACGATGTGTTTGGCAACATCATGAGCAAGGCAGCAGGTTTTTCACCAAATATTTTGGCTGTTCCTCGTAAAGACTTCAACAGTATCCGAACAGAATTTGCTCAAAATTTGAAAAAGCAACAAAAAGGGTCAGCACAGGAAGAAGTGCAAGAAGAAACTTTTATTCCAGAAGGCTTTAATTTCCTAGCAGATAAAATTAATAAGATTGAGGATTAAAAAAGAACTCCGTTTGAAGTTCTTTTTTAATGTGGATAAACTTACTTTTTACTCAAACTAAGTTGCAAACAATTGTTGTTTCTCTGTTCGATTTTAGGATTATTCGCGAACGAAGTGAGCAACAAGACGATACTTTGTGCTGCTTAAGCAATCTGGGAGATTGTTTAAGCCTGCAGATAAGAGAAACGAAGTTTCTCCTACATCTCGGAAGTTTTGAGCATCTAGTGGAAGTTTTGAGGTTTGATCCTAGAAATAAAAAAGCAAGGAACCTAAGGGAAGTATCAAAAAAGACTTTTTCTAAACAATAGATTCTGTGAAATCTGTCAAAATAATGAAGGTATGTTATAATAGAAACATGACTAAAAGCCGTTTTATATTTGTGGCGCTGATGTGCGCTTTTGAAACATACTTTTTTAATGACTGTCTATTTGAAGGGGATTATTTATTTGCTTTCTTTTGGGGGATTTTGCTTTTTCGCGACCTCAAGCGTACCTATAAGGTTGACAAATTCATTCACACGTTGACATCCACTACCAAGAAGAAAGACTGATTTCACCACTACGTAATAATTTTTCTTGACCATTGTCAAGTTTAACGAGAAGATGTCCATGGTCTGTGATTTCTTCAGCTATACCTGAAAAGAGAATATCATTTTCGATAAAGGTCACTTGTTTGTTTAAAACAAGTGATTTTTCTTTATAAACTTTTACTAAATCTTTTTGAGGAATTGAGAAGAAAAGATTCCAAATTTCAGTGATTAATTGATTGCGTGTGATAGTTGGTTGCTCGCTAAAAAGGGTTCCAGCTTTTTGTGCAATAGCGTCTGGAAAATCTGTGATATGAAAATTAAGCCCGACACCAATAATCACATCGGTAATCAAGCCGGTTTCAACAGATGAAATCGCTTCGGTTAAAATGCCTGCGATTTTTTTGCCATTTAGGTAGATATCGTTGACCCATTTTATTTCGGTTTCAATACCTGTCAAACGAGAAATAGCCTTAACAATGCTAGATGCAACCATGAGCGTATAGGGTTTAACTTGTTCGAAAGGAACGTTTGGTTTTAGGTGAAGAGACATATAGATGCCACCTTGTTTTGAGGCAAAAAAACGTCTGCCAAAGCGTCCTTTAGCCATTTCTTGACTTGGAGCTAGGTAAAGGTGCGGCTGCTTATCAGTATCGATATTATTTTTAGCATCTAACTGAGTTGATTCACTTTTTTCATTCAAAGTGACCGCAATATTAAGATTTGTCGCAATTTGCTGAGGGACTAGTAGGTCGCCTGAGATAATTTTATAACCGCGTTTTTTAACCGAATGAATTTGAACACCCTTGTCTTCCAAGGTTTTAATCGCTTTCCAAATAGCTGTGCGAGATAGCTCAAATTCTTGCGCCAATTTTTCCCCGCTAACATAATCGTCCTGTGTCTTGAGATAATCATAAAGTTTTTCGTAGGTTTTCATATCTTTAGTATAATATATTTTTTCCAAATATTCCTAACCAAGCTTCAATGTTGTTAAATTTATAAAGGTATTGTAGATGAAGTGACAAAGATGTCATCACGGTAAAACTAATATCACTGTAAAGATTAGGTAAAAGTTATCACCTGATAATAAATTTGTTATAGGCATTTGCGGTAAAACGTGGTACAATAAGTGAGTTAATGAGTCCCGATAAGACAATCTGGCGGTTTAATAACGTGTTATTCTTCGTTAGCCCATCTTGATATGCTTCAGTATTATCTGCGATTTCGCTGCCTTGACTAACCCGCCATTAACTGCGCCATCTCTTTTTAGAAGATGTAGATTGGTACTTTGTAACTCACTAGAAATGTCTGCTACTGAAAGTAGCTAGTCATTTCACGGAAAGCCGCTATGGCGGTTTCCTAAGTGACTTATTAGGTCAAAAACTAAAAATAATCGTTTTAGTTTTTGACCGTCATAACTCTCGCTGAAATGATGATATTTTTTGTACAGATATTTCAAGGAAAAAATTTTTTCCGACATTCTAATACTTAGAGGTGTTAGAATGAAAAATTAATGATATGGGGGGACATTTTTATGTCAGAACGTAAACTTTTCACGTCTGAATCAGTTTCTGAGGGGCATCCAGATAAGATTGCAGACCAAATTTCAGATGCTATTTTAGATGCTGTGTTGGAACAAGATCCTGATGCGCACGTTGCGGCAGAAACAGCCGTATATACTGGCTCAGTTCATGTTTTTGGTGAAATTTCAACGACAGCTTATGTTGATATTAATCGTATTGTTCGCGATACCATCGCCGAAATTGGTTATACTAATGCTGAATATGGCTTTTCTGCTGAATCGGTTGGGGTTCATCCGTCATTGGTTGAACAATCACCTGATATTGCACAAGGGGTTAACGAAGCGCTTGAGGTTCGTGGAAATGTAGACCAAGACCCGCTTGATTTGATTGGTGCAGGTGACCAAGGGCTAATGTTCGGTTTTGCCATTGATGAAACACCTGAATTAATGCCATTGCCAATTTCACTTTCACATAAATTGGTGAAGAAATTGGCTGATTTGCGTAAATCTGGTGAGATTTCATACCTTCGTCCAGATGCTAAATCACAAGTAACTGTTGAATATGATGAAAATGACAAGCCAGTTCGTGTGGACACTGTTGTTATCTCTACACAGCATGACCCAGAAGCGACAAATGACCAAATTCGTCAAGATGTCATTGAAAAAGTTATCAAAGCGGTTATTCCAGAAAAATACCTTGATGATAAGACGAAATTCTTCATTAATCCAACTGGACGCTTTGTTATCGGAGGACCTCAAGGTGACTCTGGTTTGACTGGTCGTAAGATTATTGTTGATACTTATGGAGGCTATGCGCGTCATGGTGGCGGTGCTTTCTCTGGTAAAGATGCGACAAAAGTGGACCGCTCAGCCTCATATGCTGCGCGTTACATTGCTAAAAATATTGTTGCTGCTGGTTTTGCCACTAAAGCAGAAGTGCAATTGGCATATGCTATTGGTGTAGCGCAACCTGTCTCAGTTCGTGTGGATACATTTGGCACTAATACCGTTGCTGAAAGCAAATTGGAAGCTGCTGTTCGTGAAGTTTTTGACCTTCGCCCAGCAGGAATCATTCAAATGCTTGATTTGAAACGTCCAATTTACCGTCAAACAGCTGCATATGGACACATGGGACGTACAGATATTGACCTCCCATGGGAAAAACTTGATAAAGTAGAAGCTTTGAAAGAAGCAGTGAAATAAAAAAATAATCGTCGTACCATTGGTGCAACGATTTTTGATTGTTATAATTCTAGATTCCGTGAAACATTGATAAATATATTGTTAATGTGTTCCGCAATTTCTTGTGGATTACGCGGATTTTCTTCGGTTAACCAAGAAGAAATAATATTAGAATAACCACCGACAATAAAAAAGTAAGCTGTCTGTGAGTTCATGGTGTTTTCGCTTTAATATGCCAAGGAGCATCAATAGATTGATAAATACGGACAGCTGCACGGTTGAATTTCTCAAGGAGCAAATAGAATTTTTGATTTTTGATAAGTAGGCGTAGGTGATGGCGATTTTGAAGGTGTCAATTTAAGGACGGCGTTAGCCAAAGATGAGATTCAAGCAACAGTTGACCTGTTGGCAGATTGCGATAAGTCAAAAGAATATTATTTAGCGGTTTCTGAACATGCAACTGTTGTTAAAAATATCAATGGTATTTGGCACTATTTAGAGTTACAAACAGAAGATGGTAACGGTTGGTTTGAACTTACACCAGAATCGTTAAAAGAAAGGTTTGGAGCAAGCTCACGAAGAAGAAAACTACGTGAGATTATGGTGTACGATACCGAAGAATTAGGGAATAGTCCAGAGTTTAAAACAGCATTAGGATACTTAAATACCAATACAGGAAATCAAGTGAAAGGAAGTGGTGGCTATGCCAAATGAGTTTTACAAAAAGAACCCAGATGACAAAATTTGGTGGGTTGAAGATGATGAACAAGTAGGGCGTCACCCATTCAGTTTTGATAAAAAGAAGATATATCACTTATTTACTGATTATCCGCATAATATGACTGCTCATTCAGTTTGTCAATTTGAATAATATGTGTTAAAATGAAAAGGTTGAATTCTAGCAGAAAGTTTTGAATGTATGCGTAAAATTGTAATTAATGGTGGCAAGCCTTTAAAAGGTGAGGTTGCTATTTCAGGTGCAAAGAATAGTGTAGTTGCTTTGATTCCTGCAGCTATTCTTGCGGATGATATTGTCATATTAGATGGCGTTCCTGCTATTTCCGATGTTGATAGTTTAATTGAAATCATGGAAATCATGGGCGCCAAAGTGAAAAGAGAAGAAGATACCCTTGAAATTGATCCACGTGGCATTAAAAACCAACCAATGCCTTATGGTAAGATTAATAGCTTACGTGCCTCTTATTATTTCTATGGTAGTTTGTTAAGTCGTTTTGGTGATGCTACAGTAGGTCTCCCAGGTGGTTGTGACCTTGGTCCTCGTCCTATTGATTTGCACCTTAAAGCTTTTGAAGCCATGGGAGCTGTGATTTCGTATGAAGGCGAAGCGATGCGTTTGGCGACAAATGGTGAGTCTATTCATGGTGCACATATCTATATGGATACGGTTAGTGTTGGAGCAACGATTAATACGATACTTGCAGCAACTAAGGCAAATGGTCGTACGATTATTGAAAATGCTGCGCGTGAGCCAGAAATCATTGACGTGGCTACTTTGTTAAACAATATGGGAGCTCACATTCGTGGTGCTGGTACAGATGTGATTACAATTGAAGGTGTTGATTACCTTCATGGCACACGTCACCAAGTTGTTCCTGACCGTATTGAAGCTGGTACTTATATTGCCATGGCAGCAGCAATGGGTGAAGGGGTTCGTATTACCAATGTCCTTTATGAACACTTAGAGAGTTACATTGCAAAACTCGAAGAAATGGGCGTTCGCATGACGGTTGAAGAGGATTCTATCTTTGTTGAAAAACAATCAGTATTGAAAGCCATATCAGTGAAAACGTCACCATATCCAGGTTTTGCGACTGATTTGCAACAACCAATCACGCCGTTATTGTTGATAGCTGAGGGACGTGGTACTATCCTAGATACCATTTATGAAAAACGTACTAATCACGTTGCTGAATTGGTACGAATGGGTGCTGATATTTCTATTGTTGGTGGTCGTATTGCTTACCAAGGACCTAATAAATTAACAGGAGCTCCTGTTAAAGCGTCTGATTTGCGTGCAGGTGCAGCGCTTGTTATTGCAGGTCTAATGGCAGAAGGTCAAACAGAAATTACTAACGTTGAATTTATTTTGCGCGGTTATTCAAATATCATTGAAAAATTAACAGCCCTAGGCGCTGATATTAAATTAATTGAAGATTAAGAGGAAGCCCAAGGGCTTCTTTTTTGTCGCGCGTGGTCAGATAGCTAAAGACAAAATTAGAACCTCTTGTGATATAATAGAACTATGGATATTTGGACACGTTTGGGACGTTATGCGTTTTTTGAGACAGAGCGCCTGTATTTACGCCCTTTTGCCTATAAGGATAGTCAGGACTTTTTTGAGATTTGTAGCAATCCTGATAATCTTCGGTTTATTTTTCCAAGTCGAGCTAGTCACCGTGAAAGTGATTATCTAATGGTTCATTATTTCATGAAAGAGCCACTTGGGGTTTGGGCAATTGAAGATAAAAAATCTCATAAAATGATTGGCTGTATTCGATTTGAGAAGATAGATTTGAATCGTTCATCTGCAGAAATTGGGTATTTTTTGAATCAACAGTTTTGGGGACAAGGCTTGATGACAGAAAGCTTGAAAACCTTATGTTTTTTAAGCTTTAAGGAATTTGGCTTTAAAGAATTACATGTTATTGCCCATGAAGAAAATTTGGCTAGTCAACGTGTTGCGCAAAAATCAGGTTTCAAATTGAAACAACGCTTCAAAGGAAGTGACCGTTATACACGCAAAATGCGAGATTACGTTGATTATCAAATCAGTAAAGGTGATTATCGTTATGAGTAAACATCAGAAAATTTTAGAGTATTTAGAGAATCTTCCAGTTGGAAAGCGCGTGAGTGTGCGAAGCATTTCAAATCACTTAAAAGTGAGTGACGGTACGGCTTATCGTGCGATTAAGGAAGCCGAAAATCGTGGCATTGTTGAAACAAGACCGCGTAGTGGTACGGTTCGTATCGAGAAAAAGCCAGCTGTTCGCATTGAGCGTTTGACCTATTCAGAAATTGCTCGCATTAGTGACTCTGAAGTTCTGGCAGGTAAGGCTGGGCTTAGTCGTGAATTTAGCAAGTTTTCAATTGGTGCGATGACTCAAGAAAATATTTTACGTTACCTTGTCAAAGGTGGACTTTTGATTGTCGGCGACCGTGAAAATATTCAACTGTTGGCGCTTGAAAAGCACAATGCCATTCTAGTAACGGGGGGATTTCCTGTTTCTGATGAGGTGATTCGTGTTGCTGACGAGCTCGGAATCCCTGTCATGGTCACGCACTATGACACTTTTACCGTGGCGACGATGATTAACCATGCCCTTTCAAATATTCGAATTAAAACGGATTTGACGACTGTTGAGCAGGTCTATCAGACTAAGGAAGACTATGGCTTTTTGCAGGAAGGCGATACGATTTGTGAATTTAATGCGATGATTAAACAAACAGCGAATGTGCGTTTCCCTGTTGTAAATAGTAAAAATGTGGTTATTGGCGTTGTTAGCATGCTAGACGTTGTTGGCAAGGAAAAACACATTGCTATCAAGAGTATTATGTCACGTAATCTGATTGTGGCAAAACCGCAAGCCAGCCTTGCTAATATCAGCCAGAAAATGATTTTTGAAGATTTGAATATGCTTCCTGTTGTAGCAGAGGATTTGACCTTGTTAGGGGTTATTACACGCCGCCAGGCGGTTGAAAATTTGCCAAATCTACAACATGCTAACCTTTATACATACAGCGACCAGATTTTATCAAATTTGCAATACGAAGATGGTGTTTACAATTTTGTGGTTGAACCTACGATGATTGACAATGCTGGGAATTTTGCCCAAGGTGTCTTAACAGAATTTATCAAAGATATCAGTGTTCGTGTTTTGACCAAAAAGCATCAAAAAAATATCATCATTGAACAACTGATGCTCTATTTTATGCAAGCGGTTCAGATTGACGATTGTTTGGTGATTCGTCCACGTGTCATTACTGAAAAACGTCGTAGTTCATTAATCGACTTTGAGCTTTTTTTAGAGGGTCAAATCGTCGCCAAAGCCTTGGTAACAACGAAAATTAATTAAGCATTTGTTAGCTTGGGCGATTAATTTCTTCCCAACCTTTAAAAAAGCTTAAAATTTTGTTATAATAATCAAAACTAATTATCAATGAAGGAGTAGTTATGGAAGAAAAAGGTCATGGAACCATCAAAAAATCAAAAGCTTATGGCGCAATTGGAACCTTGTTATTATCAGGAGCTTTGATTGCCACTTTGGGAACAGCAAGTGTTAGCGCAGATGAAACAGTAACGGTTGAGAACGATAATACAACTGAATTAGTGGCTGATTCGTCTGTTACAGAAGCAGAAAATAATGACGTTGCGACTGAAACAGCAGCTCTTGCAAGTGAAGGAACTAGTCAAGAAACGGTAACGGTCAACGATGAACAAACAACGGTTTCTGAAGATAGCCAAGCTGATGTTCAGGGACAAGAAGTAGCAGATACTACAACTGATTCTGAAACACCAGAAACAAGTTCATCAGATAGCGTAGAAAGTTCACAAACGACTACAGATACAGAAATATC
>NZ_NETH01000018.1 GCF_003337175.1 Streptococcus gallolyticus | reverse complement strand
GATTGTTGGTAAACATCACAAAAGTGCTGTTATCACCTTGGTAGAGAAGCAATCTAAAGCGATTATCACCCTTCAAACCAATGGTCGAAAAGCTAGTGATATTGAACAATCACTAGATAGATGGCTGTCACAATTCCCAAAACATCTCTTTAAATCGATTACCTTTGATTGTGGGAAAGAATTCTCTAATTGGAAGACAATATCCAACCAACACGACATTGATATTTTCTTTGCGGATCCAGGTTGTCCTGGTCAACGTGGGTTAAATGAACATTCAAATGGTTTATTAAGACATCATGGACTTCCAAAGCAAATGGATTTCAATGGTGTTTCTCAGAAATATTTATCAGCTATAGCTGATAAACGAAATAGAATTCCTAGGAAATCGTTACATTATCAAACACCATATCAAGTTTTTCTGAGTTACCTAAAATGTCTAGATTAATTTGACAATTGGGGTAATAAAAAATGCTTACAATTACTTTTCAATTGAGTAAAATCGTATGACAATTATTATAGCGAACAGAGAAGCGGTCGTCAATCCCAGACTCGTTCTTTATTGTCATCAGAAAGTTCGGGAAAACGCTTGAGGTTCAAGCAATGCTTGATATCAAAAGGACTATCAAAGCTGCCTGTTCAGCCTATGAGCCCCACTTAAGCCTTTAAGTGTTGAGGCAATAGCTAAATAATAGATAAGTGCTTAAGGGCATTGCCCCAGCCCCATTTGTATAAGCACGTTATACAGATGACAATGGCGGACTTCTCAAAGTATAAATGTGATAATTTTCTCTTGATAGAAAAGTCATTTCATGTTATTATAGATAAGTAGCCGCTATAGTTAAATGGTATAATAGAGCAATGGTAATGCTCCGTTCCGAGTTCAATTCTCGGTGGTGGCAAAGATGTTTTGGAAGCCTCGCGTGAGGCTTTTTTTAGTGGAAATTTAAGCTTGTCCTTTGCCTTTCTTCCAAATCATAATGCCAACCAATCCTTGAGCAGACATCCCAAGGTAGCTGAAAGCAACGATTTGGTTTCCGATGGAAATAAATAGTATAAAACTAAGAAAGTCAACCAGAAGCCAAATGTAGTAGCCATCAAGGTGCCCTTTTACTTGTCGTTGTTGAGCGGTAAATGATAGTCCGTTTGTCAAAGCATCGAGGACAATTTTTTGCCCACCCATCCAGTAAGATAGAAAGCCAAGTCCAATTGTCCAAAAGAAGATAGCGAGAAAGACGTCTTTGGCTCCGAATTTTTTATCGACAACAAGTTCACCATTATCATTACGGCGTTTTTTCCAACTGTAATGTCCGATAAATTCGGTTACGAGGTAATAAAAACTTGTAAACATATCACCATAAATGCCTTGCATTCCAGCAACTAAAATCCCAGCGATGTTTTGAATCCCATTGGCTTTAAAGGTGTGCTGCCATTGGAGTGCCAAAGTCCATGTTCCGATAAAGCCAAAGATTGACATGATAATTGAGAGAGTATTTAAGGCGGTAAAATCACCTGTGACTAGTGTTGGTAACATGCCATAAAAGGTAAAGCTAAGTGACGCCAGAAAAGCGACAATGACAAACAGTTTTTCTTTAGTGTTTAGACGATTCCATGCAAGGTTGAAAGAATCTCTAAGTGATAATTGTGTTTTCAAAAAATGTTAATCTCCAATTCCAATTGATTTCATTTCTTGACGGATCATTTGATAAACTTTTACCCAGTCCTCTGATTTTGTAACATCGATATGGTCGGTGTTGATTTTCATTTTAGGACTGTATTGGTAGTTTTCGTACCAGCTGTTGTAGTGTGTGTGAAGGAGTTTGTAGTAATCAGTGAGCCCGTTAGTATTATTAGGCTGTTCAAAATCACGTCCACGTTTTTTGATGTTGTTCATGATGTGGTCAAAACTGCCTTCGAGGTAAATGAGCAAATCAGGGGATTTTTTAGGAAGTCCGTCAATCTCCTCCATCATGTTATCTAACAATTCTAGGTAAATCTGATATTCTTGTTCGCTGATACTGCCTTGAAGGGTATTGATATACGTAAAGAGAGCATCTTCGTAGATGGAACGGTCTAAGACATTATTATCAGTATCATAAGCTTTTTTAATGGCTTTAAAGCGTTTATTTAGAAAATAAATCTGCAAAGCAAAGCCGTATTTTTCAGGGTCTTCATAATATTTATCTAAAATAGGGTTGTTATCAACAGGCTCGAAGAAAGCTGTTGTGCCTAATTCTTTGGCTAAAAGAGAAGTGTAGGTAGTTTTTCCAACTCCTATCATTCCTGCTAGAATAATCACGATGGTAATGCACCTCCAATATGCTAATGTAGTGAGAATAGTTATGGAAATAGATTTGAGCATCTATTTAGAAAATGGTAGTAAATGTTTGGTGGGAGTTATGGTATTGTGGAAATAAGAAGATAGCCTCCTTTCTCTAAGTATTATCTATGTAGTGGCAAGAAATCATTCTGTTGAAACTGCATATCAAACACAATATCTTGTGTTCTGTATAAAATCTTAGCACTATATTTTGTGTTTTGCAAGACTTGAAAATTATTATTTTTGTGCTATACTGATTACTTTTATCTAAACGAATAGCTTGAACAAAATAACTAAAAGCATCCTGCCTTACCATAAAGGTAATATCAGAATGCTTTTATTGATGTGAATCTGCTTAATCAGGCAGTTTGGTTAAGTCGTAATAGTGTGGAATAACGTCCTCGTACTCATTGTTTTTATTGAGGAATCCTGCAGGAATCGTTCCAAGTTGGTGGAAGCCTAGTTTTTGCTAGAGGGCAAGTGCGGCTAGGTTTGATTTGACAATGGCATTGAATTGAAGAATTCTAAATCCTAATTTTTTAGCAGTCACCATAGAATGGCGAACGAGTTTTTCACCGATATGTTGTCCACGAAAATGACTATCAACAGCGGAGCTGGTGTTGCAAATATGTTCACAACATCCCGCATTATTTGGGTGAAGAATATACAGACCGACAATTTGTCCAGTATCCGCTTGGTAGGCAACGCCTGTGTAAGTTTGGACTTTGAAAAAGGCTTTTCCTGTCTCAAGGGTTAAGGTTTCAGTTTGTGGAAAGGCTACTCCGTCGGTCACGACTTGATTCCAAATCGCAATGGCTTGAGCGGTGTCTTCGTCAGTAAATGATTTAAATTGAATGTCCATGTTTCCTTTTTTCGGAAAAAAGTTATCACTGTTATAATGATTTTAACGGAATAATTCAACGGCAAAACTTAAAGCAATGTTTGCAATACGGTCTTTGGTTTCAAGGTCAGCATCGTTAGCCAAAGTTCGAGGTTCCCAAGTTTCAGCGTCTAGATTGTCAGCCGAATAAAAGAATTGAAAATGATTAATCTTGCGGAAGTTGGCAAATGCGGCAATCGCAGAGCATTCCATATCAACGGCGATAGCACCTTGTGTCTTTCGATTTGCCGTCTTTTGGTGAGTTTCACGGTAAATGCCGTCAGTTGTCCAAACTTTTCCTTCTGTATAGGAGATATTTTGCGCGTCAAGAAACTGTTTAAACTGTTTGCGATAGGTATGATTGAGCGCAATTTCACTTGCTGGCGGAGCGTAGTGATAGCTTGTGCCTTCGTCGCGAATAGCGCTTGTAGGAATGATGATTGAGGTTTCTTTGATACTGCTATCTAGGACACCACACGTACCAAAAACAAGGATATTTTCAGCACCCATAGTAATAATATCCTCTAAAACAGCAACACAGCCACTTGCCCCAACATAGGAGTTGAAAAAAGCAATTTTTTGACCCTGAAAATTTAGCTCATAGATTGGAATTTCCAAATTTGAGACACTTGTTTTTGCGATTTCACGGTGAGGAAATTCAGCTAAGATTCGTGCGAAAGTTCCTCTTGCAAAACAGGTCACAGCGGTTTTGGGAAAATCTGGCACAGCTTGAATGACATCTTCAGGGTTAATAATCGCCCTTTGCTGATGGTCAAATTGTGATAAAATCATGCAACACATCCTCCTTGAATTTCAAAATGTTTTTAACATTTTACTTAAAACCTCTGGAAAAAACAAGATAATTCACTAAAAATGATGGTTTTTCTGAAAATATCCTTGTAAAAAGAAATAATTCGTGGAAATCATGTTACAAATCCTTTACAAACTTCTCTTTTTGCCTATGTTTGTGTTATAATATGACCTAGGAAATCAGACGAGAGGTGTTTATGACTTACGAACAAGAATTTTTAAAAGAATTTGAAGCTTGGGTAGATTCACAAATCGCAATCAACGAAATGGCGATGGAAGCTAGTCGTAAGATTGTGGAAGAAGATAAGGATGAACGCGCAGCTGATGCCTACATCCGTTATGAAAGTAAGTTAGATGCTTACAAATTTATCCAAGGCAAATTTGCTAATTATAAAGCCGGAAAAGGTTTCCACGAATTACCAGATAATCTTTTAGGGGAGAGAAATTACTAAAATGGCAAAGAAAAAGAATCGAAAAAAAGAGTACTTATTGAAATTGAAACGCGCAGGCATTATCAAAACAGCTGCAACAGCAACTGCTAAAGTAGCTACTAATGTTGTTTCAAAAGCGACTCTTAGTTTTGAAGAATTTTCAGCGATTTCTGCCGTAGAAGGCGTTCGACCAAAACTTATTGAAACACTTTATAATGAAGGGATTAAATCAGTTTCTGATTTCAAAAAGGTCACTGAAAAAGACGTTTTGGCCTTTAAAGGAATTGGTCCAGCAACTGTTAATAAATTGAAAGAAAATGGCGTAGCTTTCAAAGCTTAATCTATTTGCGTTAGCTGACTAAATCTGTTAAAATAAAAATATTCAGAGGTGTCTTAAAGACCATTTGTTACAGAAAGCGGTGTGGTTGAGAAATCCGTACAAATGTTAAGGCTGGTTGCTGAACGTTGTAACTGAATAATCAAGTTGCGAGTGCTAGTCACTCGAATGTGGGTGGTACCGCGGATTTATAAAAAGTTCGTCCCTGTCGAAAGACAGGGGCGATTTTTTATCACCAAAATGGGAGAGAACGTATGATTAAAATTTTGGGTCAGATTAAGGACAGTAAACTTCCTGATATTGAGACAGAACGGTTATATTTGCGCCCACGTCTGGTCTCAGATGCTGAGGATATTTTTGCTTATGCGAGCTTGCCAGAAGTGACTTGGCCAGCTTTCCACCTGCAGAAAGCGTAGAAGCAGAGGCATATTATCTTGAAAACATTATGCCAAAGCGCTGGGTTGAGCAAAAGGTACCGTCTGGTTATGGTATTTGCCTAAAAGGGAAAAATAAAGTCATTGGCTCGGTTGATTTTAATAAGCGCCATGCTGATGATGTTCTTGAAATGGGCTATCTACTTCATCCAGATTATTGGGGGCAAGAGCTCGTGCCAGAAGCTGCGCGTGCGCTGTTGGAAGTTGGATTTACCCTACTCAATCTCCACAAAATTGAAATTGAATGTTATGGTTACAACAAAGCAAGCCAACGTATTGCTGAAAAACTAGGCTTCACCCTTGAAGCTCGAATCCGTGACCGCAAAGATGCACAAGGAAAACATTGTGACCTATTGCGCTATGGATTGTTGAAAAGTGAGTGGGAAGACAGGTAAATAACAGACCGCGAAAATATTCCAACTGAAAAATCACCTTATGAGTATGGTATAGGGAAATTATGTACTTAATTTGATAATTTAAGACAAAAAGGAAACCATTATGGCTAAAAAGAAAAATCGGAAAAAAGAATTGAGGCGGAAGCAAAAACAAGAAGATAATAAAATTGTTGATTTTGCTTCCTTTGCAGAAAAGGCTGATTATCCACTAGCTTTGTCTGAACCTGAATTAGATGAAGAATTAGTTAATAGACTTTTTAAAGAATTTGAACAAACTGGGAATCCTGAAACTTTAGAACAATTAGCTTCTATTTTAGAGTTTGGAGATAGTGAAATGGACGAAGCAGATGAGCTCTTTTACCAAGCTATGGAAGAAGATGAAGAGATGCAGCTCCGTTTACTTACCAATCTACTGACAGAATATCCAGACCACTTTGAAGCAAGATTTCAATCTTTGATCTTGAGAAGTACAGAGTTTTCAGCCGACTATTTCAAAGAACTACAAGATTTTTATCGAGTGGCTTTAGCAAAGTGGAAGAAAGCTGATTATGAATCTTGGTATAGTTTGGAAGCGCGCAGTCCTTTGACCGTTATCACTTTTGTGACAGAGACTTACCTGCAGGAAGGGCTGGTTGGTCTGGCTGGGCAGGTGGTAGATTTTGTACGCTCCAAGATTGATGAGGCTTTTCCACCTGGATTTATCCATCTGATGATGAGTGTTTACAATGCCCTTTATCAAGAAGAGGAAATTGAAGACTTTTATGAAGAACAGCTAGCCCAAGATTGGCAGGATGATGGTGTGCTTGTGCACCTGATTATTGCTAAGTTGCTAAACGGGGACATTGAGGCGGCTAGATCCTTGTTTGCTGACTTAGCTGCAATCAATGGTGAAGTTCTGCATGTTTTTGATAGCTCATATTGGGTTCACCTGCTTGATATGGCTAATGAAGTTTTAGCCTATCGCCCTAATTCATCTTTATCCCTTCAGATTGCCCTGCATCCGTTACAAGCCTTTTTGCTAACCAAACCCTTTGTTATCCATCAAATGCTTGCCATAGCAGAAGACTATCAGGATAATCTGCCTGATTCTCCGCGCAAACGGATGGCGTTTTTTAACTCTGCCTGTATGAAAGGAATTCAGATAGATAAGGGGCGTAACCTCTGTGATGCCGGCATTCTGAGTCAAGAGGATTTAGAAAAACACACTGAAAAAGAAATATTAGCCATTTCAGGAATCGGCCCAGCAACAGTCAAAAAGCTCAAAGAAAACGGTGTGAGGTTTAAGAAGGGGGAGGAACTCGTGTAGAATTAGGTTAAATAAATAGATTACCAATACATTAAAAGGAATATAGGATAATGGCCAAAAAAGAAGTCAATACAGATTTGTGGGGTCACGAGCTTTTAAAAGAAGCTGGGATTCGCGATAAATTTGATGCTCAAGGAAGCAATATAAAAGAAATTGATGAAGCTCTGAAATCTGCTTCTAAAAGCAGAACAGGAAACTCAGGGTATCCAGAATATGTTGGTATTGTCAAAGACTTTTTGATTGTTATTGAAGATAAGTCTGGTTTATCCAAGCATGTTAATTATACGGATGATGACTTGATTGCTAATGATGTCAAATCAAATACAGATTATGCAGTAAATGGTGCTGTATTTTATGCTAGGCACTTAGCAGGTCAAGTCAGTTATAAAAAAATTATCGCACTAGGAATTAGTGGGAATGAGAAAAAGCACCGTATCACGCCTGTTTTTGTAAATGAACGCGGAGAATATTTTGAATTAGCAGATATTGAAACTCTTATCTCATTTTCAGTTGATAATATTGACGAGTATTATGTCAAGGAAATTCTTCAAGAAGAGACTAATTTTGAAAAAGAAACAGCTGAAATTTTAAAAGATGCGGCGACTTTGCATAATGACCTTAGAAATTACGGTAATATTGAAGAGAAGAATAAACCGTTAATTGTTTCAGGGATTCTCTTAGCTTTGAGAGAAACAGAACATGGGAATTTTTCACTGGAAAGTTTAACAGGTGATACTGTAAAAACGGATGGTTCAAAGATTTATGCTGCCATTAAAGCTAATCTTCAGCGTGCTAATGTCTCACCTGAGGTGAAAAAAGATAAACTACTTAGTCAGTTTGCGATCATCAGAGACGATGTAAAAATTAATGAGAAGAATAGCACGTTAGGGAAAACACCTATTAAGCATTTTACAGAATTTCTTTATAAGAGTATCTATCAAAGCCTAAGATACAATAGCTCTGCAGAAGATTATCTTGGTCGCTTTTATGGTGAATTTATGTCCTATTCTGGCGGAGATGGACAGAACCTAGGAATTGTTTTGACACCAAAACATATTACTGAGCTGTTTTGTGATTTAGTTGATTTGAAGCCAACGGATAAGGTCTTTGACCCAACTTGCGGAACAGCGGGTTTCTTGATTGCCGCTATGCATGATATGCTGACAAAGGCAGGGAGTGATTATCAACGTGAGCAAATTCGTAAGCACCAGCTTTTTGGTATTGAAGAGCAATCTTATATGTTTACCATTGCAACCACCAATATGATCTTACGAGGTGATGGGAAGAGCAATCTTGAAAATCAAGACTTTCTGCGCCAAAATCCTAGTAAACTCCAATTAAAGCAATGTAATGTTGGTATGATGAATCCACCCTATTCAATGGGTTCAAAAATAAATACTGAATTATATGAAATTAACTTTACAGAACACTTGTTAAATTCGTTAGTTGAAGGGGCTAAGGCAGTTGTTATTGTACCTCAGTCAACCTTTACAGGAAAGACAAAGTTTGAAAAGGAAGCTAAACAAAACATCTTAAAACATCATACTTTGGAAGGTGTTATTACCCTTAATAAAAATACATTTTATGGAGTAGGGACAAACCCTTGTATTGCAGTGTTTACAGCTGGTATTCCACATCATCCAGAAAAAGAATGCAAGTTTATCAATTTTGAAAATGATGGGTTTGAGGTTTCTAAGCATATCGGTCTCGTTGAAACGGCTACAGCTAAAGATACAAAACAGCATTTGCTGGATGTTTGGTTTAATCGTACAGATGCGGAAACGAAATTCTGTGTTAGTACGACGATTGAAGCTGATGATGAATGGCTCCATTCTTTCTATTATTTCAATGATGAAATCCCTACTGAAGAAGATTTCCAAAAAACTATTGCAGATTACCTTACCTTTGAAGTAAATATGATTACACATGGACGCGGATATCTTTTTGGAATAGAAGACAAAGAGAATTATCAAGAAATGAGTGACACTGATGAACTTCAGATGATAGCGGAAGAAGGTGATAAGTATGAATGAAATTTCTAATTTTATTCTTTACACAACACCTAATGGTGAGGTACATCTGGATATTCTTTTACAGGATGAGAATCTTTGGCTGACGCAAAAAGGGATTGCTGAATTGTTTGGTGTTACCAGATCAACGGTGAGTGAGCATTTAGCTAACATTTATAATGATGGTGAATTGGAAAAAATGGCAACTGTTCGGAAATTCCGAACAGTTCAAAAAGAGGGGACTAGAGCAGTTCAGCGAGAACTAGAATATTACAACCTTGACGCTATTATCTCAGTTGGCTATCGTGTCAACTCAACAAAGGCAACACAGTTTCGGATTTGGGCGACTAATACCTTAAAAGAATTCATCATAAAAGGATTCGTGCTTGATGATGATCGGCTTAAACAAGGGCAGACAGTCTTTGGGCAGGACTACTTCCGTGAACTCTTAGAGCGTATCCGTTCCATCCGTGCCAGTGAACGCCGTATTTATCAGCAGGTGACCGATATTTTTGCAGAATGTGCGATTGACTATGACAGAAATTCAGAAATCACCAAGAATTTCTATGCTATGGTGCAAAATAAATTCCATTTTGCTATTACGGGTAATACCGCTGCGGAAATTATTTATCATAAGGTAGATGCTGATAAGGAGCAGATGGGACTGACAACTTGGAAGAATGCCCCAGATGGTCGCGTGCTGAAATCAGATGTGACGGTGGCTAAAAATTATCTACAAGAAACAGAAATTCGCCAACTAGAACGAACTGTAACCTCTTATTTTGACTATATTGAAGGCTTGATTGAACGCCGAAATACTTTCACCATGCAGGCCTTGGCAGAAAGTATTGACCGCTTCCTATCTTTCAATGAATACCAAATATTAGAAGGCAAAGGCACTATTTCCAAAAAACAGGCAGACGAAAAAGCTAATCAAGAGTATGAAAAATTCAATCGCACCCAGAAAATCGTGTCAGATTTTGATAAGCAAATCCAGAAACTGATGGCAGGTGAAAAAGATGAGTAAGTTAAAATTGACCGATGTAGAGTGGGGAGAATTTAAGATAGGGGATATCTTTGAAATAACTAGAGGAAAGCGTCATATTGAAAAGAGTAGAAATAAAGGAAATATTCCATACTATTCAGCTAGTTCTGTGAATAACGGGGTAACCGATTTTATCTCTAATCCACTATTTACAATGAAAAATAAGATTGTAGTGACTACATTTTGTGATGCTTTTTATGCAATAAATACTTTTACAGCTAGTGATGAAATGACTATTTTAGATAATAAATATCTTAATAAGTATAATGGGTTATTTATATCAAATAGTATAATGTCCAATAAATCTAAGTATGCATTTGGTAGAAAGGCATTTACTGAAAGAGTTAGAGAACAAATTATCTTACTTCCAATTGATTCTCAAGGTCAACTCAACTGGCAATTTATGGAAGATTACATTAAGCAGGAACAAAAAGTTCAAGCTCAGCAAGTCATTGACTATTATGAGCGTAAACTGGTTGAATTATCTGGTGATGTGGTTGATTGGAAGAAAGTTGAGTGGAAAACATTTCAGTTTACAGAAGTCTTTCAAGAAATCCAAAGAGGAAAGCGCCTAACAAGGGCTAACCAGACAGATGGACTTAAACCTTATATTTCCTCAACTGCTGAAAATAACGGTGTAGATGGCTTTATTGGAAATAATGCAGGAGTTAGGAAATTTGAAAATGTTCTAACACTTGCTAATAGTGGTAGTGTCGGTTCAACTTTTTATCAACAATTTGAGTTTGTAGCTAGTGATCATGTGACAGCTTTAAAATCAGAAAATGCAGATAAATATGCTTATTTATTTTTATCATCAGTCGTCAAACGCTTAGAAGAAAAATATTCTTTCAATAGGGAAATCAATGATACTCGTATAAAAAGAGAAAAAATCATTCTTCCTGCTGAGAAAAATGGCAATCCTGATTTTCAATATATGTCAGACTTTGTGAAAAAATTAGAACTTGATAAAGTCCAAGAAGTGCTTGAATATATATATATATATATATCAAACTGAAGACAATGCTTAAAGAAAAAGTTTGTGAAATTTCTTGGAAAGATTTCTGGATTGAAGATATTTGTGACGTTAAATCTGGTGTTCGTCTGACAAAAGCTAATCAAGAAGTTGGGGAGCGCCCTTTTATTGGTGCCAGTGATAGCGACAACGGAGTGACGGCATTTGTATCCAATACGAATAAAAGTCTTGATGAAGATGTACTTGGTGTTAATTATAATGGCAGTGTTGTCGAAAATTTCTATCACCCTTACCAAGCTATTTTTTCAGATGATGTCAAACGCGTGAAATGGAAAGATGAGGCAAAGGGCAGTAAATACACCTATCTTTTCTTAAAGCAAATGATTTTATCTCAAAAAATCAAATATGCCTATGGCTATAAATTTAATGGTGAACGGATGAAACGCCAGAAGATTATGTTACCAGTTACTGAGGCTGGACTGCCAGATTATGACTATATGAAATCGTATATGCAGAAACAAGAGTTAGAGCAAATTTTTAATATTTTGAATTATTTATATAAGAATAAGTAAGATGGGGGAGAAAGTAGGGAGATGTAATGAAATATCTGTTTATGGATGAGAAAGGCTCACAGAATTCTTTCAAGATTACAAAGCCGTTTGATAAAGTGAACAAATTAGCTTATGCGGATGATGATATGCATTCGTATGTAGCTAATGTTATTCAAATTGAAAAAACAGTTTATGGTTCTATTGAAAAAGAGTATTGTCAGATAGTTGAAACTTATTTATCAACTAGAAAGCAATTACAGCAATCATTAAAAAATAAAAGTAGAGAACTTAAAGGTTTAGAGCTGATAAGAACAAATTTTGATTATGGAATTGCTTCCATGAAAGGGAATGAAGTTCAGTTTTACATATCACTCTTTAAGATGTTAAATCAGTACGATGTGGATAACTTGATATTTATGATCAGTAAAATGTCAATTATTACCTCATCAAGATTAACTAACTTCTTTTATTTTTTAGATGAAGAAACAGAATTCTCGTCATTTATTGCTAAATACGTTTTAACTCAATATGCTGAGGTTGAAGCTTCTAAAAAGGTTATTGAAGCCTTGTTGAATAAGGCTTTGCCAACAAGACCTTTGTTGAAATTAATAAAAGAGGATTTGAATAGGATTATTAATAATAATCAAGGTAATATGAGGATGAGTCAGCAATTAGCTATCTATCTACAACTCATTACTGCAATGGATAGAGTAATTAATAACCATAAAATTAAGCTACTCGAACCAGAATTAAAACTTTCTTTCGAATGGAATAAAGTAAAGTGGGCGTTTGATTTATGGATGACTGAGCAAGGATTTCCTGATAAAATATTGAATATACACTCTTTTTAGGTGAAGGCATACCTAGTAATATATTTACTGAGTCAAATATTAATAAATTGAAGAAGACTGTGATTCTAGAGACTATGTCGGATTACAAATAACAGATATGATCGTTGTTTTGATAGGAAAGCTGGTTTCACAAATGACAGCAAATACTAGATATGACTTTAATAAACCTGACCAACGAGTATTATTAAATAAGGAAGACTTTGATTTAAATGAGCAACAATATAACTTAATTTCAGAGTTAAATAGATTTCTTCTAGATAAAGAAACAAACTATCATTTTGTCAACGATGCTTATTTTGATGAATCTTTGTTACTTCAAGTTTATATTGGTTATATCACTTCATTTGATAATTTTGAACAGTATAATTCAGTTAAATCAAAAGACCATGTTGATTGCTATTTTAAAAATTTTGTTAAACAGTCTGAGGAAAAATATTCTGAAGGCATGAAAAATGAATCACTGACCAAATGTATGTTTGGTAGTTTAAAAGAAGGAATTGAAGATGGTACAGTTAGACCATTGTAAAAAAGGAGAACCTAAAATGAAACAATTATCACCAAAATATAACCCAGCTGAGGTTGAGGTTGGGCGTTATCAAAAATGGTTAGATGAGGATGTTTTCAAGCCTTCTGGCGATAAGAAAGCTCATCCGTATTCTATCGTTATTCCACCACCAAACGTAACTGGTAAACTTCACCTTGGTCACGCTTGGGATACTACTTTGCAAGATATTATTATCCGTCAAAAACGGATGCAAGGTTTTGATACGTTATGGCTTCCTGGTATGGACCATGCGGGGATTGCAACACAGGCAAAAGTTGAAGCACGTCTTGCTGAAGATGGTATCTCACGTTACGACCTTGGTCGTGAAAAATTCCTTGATAAAGTCTGGGAATGGAAAGATGAATATGCATCAACAATCAAACAACAATGGGGTAAAATGGGTATCTCTGTTGACTACTCACGTGAACGTTTCACCCTTGATGAAGGATTGTCAAAAGCAGTTCGTAAAGTCTTTGTTGAACTTTATAAAAAAGGTTGGATTTATCGTGGTGAATTTATCATCAACTGGGATCCAAAAGCTCGTACAGCCCTTTCTGATATCGAAGTTATCCACAAAGATGTCGAAGGTGCTTTCTACCACATGAACTACATGTTGGAAGATGGTTCACGTAGCCTTGAAGTTGCCACAACTCGTCCTGAAACAATGTTTGGTGACGTTGCCGTTGCGGTTAACCCAAATGATGACCGTTACAAAGATTTGATTGGTCAAAATGTTATCCTTCCAATTGTTAACAAAGCTATTCCAATTGTCGGTGATGAACACGCTGACCCAGAATTTGGTACTGGTGTAGTTAAAATCACTCCAGCACACGACCCTAATGACTTCTTAGTTGGTCAGCGTCATAACTTGCCACAAATCAACGTCATGAATGATGACGGTACAATGAACGAACTTGCTGGTGAATTTGCTGGTATGGACCGCTTTGAAGCTCGTAAAGTTGTCGTTAAAAAATTGGAAGAAATCGGTGCGCTTGTTACAATCGAAAAAATGGTTCACAGCGTTGGTCACTCAGAACGTACGGGTGTGCCCGTTGAGCCACGTTTGTCAACACAATGGTTTGTTAAAATGGATCAATTGGCTAAAAATGCCATTGCCAACCAAGACACTGATGACCAAGTAACATTCTACCCACCACGTTTCAATGATACTTTCCTACAATGGATGGAAAACGTTCACGACTGGGTTATCTCTCGTCAATTATGGTGGGGTCACCAAATTCCTGCATGGTACAATGCTGAAGGCGACATGTACGTCGGTGAAGAAGCTCCAGAAGGTGACGGATGGACGCAAGACGAAGATGTGCTTGACACTTGGTTTAGTTCAGCCTTATGGCCATTCTCAACAATGGGCTGGCCTGACACAGAAGCAGAAGACTTCAAGCGTTACTTCCCAACATCGACATTGGTAACTGGTTATGATATCATCTTCTTCTGGGTATCACGTATGATTTTCCAATCATTGGAATTCACAGGACGCCGTCCATTTGAAAACGTGCTTATTCATGGTCTTATCCGTGACGAACAAGGACGTAAAATGTCTAAATCACTTGGTAATGGTATTGACCCAATGGACGTTATCGATAAATACGGTGCTGACGCGCTTCGTTGGTTCTTATCGAACGGTTCTGCACCAGGTCAAGACGTTCGTTTCTCTTACGAAAAAATGGACGCCGCTTGGAACTTCATTAACAAAATCTGGAACATCTCTCGTTACATTTTGATGAACAATGAAGACCTGACGCTTGGCCAAGCTAGCGCAAATGTTGAAAAGGTTGTTGCTGGTACGGCTGGTAACGTCACTGACCGCTGGATTCTTCACAACTTGAATGAAACAATTGCCAAAGTTACTGAAAACTTTGATAAATTTGAATTTGGTGTGGCTGGTCATATCCTTTACAACTTCATCTGGGATGAATTTGCTGACTGGTACGTTGAATTGACAAAAGAAGTGCTTTACAGTGACAATGAAGCTGAAAAAGTTATCACTCGTTCAGTTCTGCTTTACACACTTGATAAGATTCTTCGTTTGCTTCACCCAATCATGCCATTTGTTACTGAAGAAATCTTTGAACAAATTTCTGAAGGTTCAATCGTAACAGCTGAATACCCAACAGCTAATCCAGCATTTGAAAATGAAGCTGCGCATAAAGGTGTTGAAAGTCTTAAAGACCTTATCCGTGCTGTCCGTAACGCACGTAGCGAGGTGGCTGTTGCTCCAAGTAAACCAATCACACTTCTTGTGAAAACAAGTGATAAAGAATTGGAAGACTTCTTTAACAGCAATGTGAACTATATCAAGCGATTCACAAATCCTGAAAAACTGGAAATTTCTTCTGCCATTGAAGCACCAGAATTGGCAATGTCTAGCGTGATTACAGGCGCTGAAATCTTCTTACCACTTGCTGACCTTCTTAACGTCGAAGAAGAATTGGCACGTCTTGACAAAGAACTTGCTAAATGGCAAAAAGAATTGGACATGGTGGCACGTAAACTCGGCAACGAAAAATTCGTCGCTAATGCGAAACCAGAAGTTGTCCAAAAAGAACGCGACAAACAAGTCGATTACCAAGCCAAATACGACGCAACAGTCACTCGTATCGAAGATATGAAAAAATTGGTGAAATAAAAAATCGATTATAAAAACACCCCACTTCAACTAATGGTTGAGGTGGGGTTATTGGTTTGTTAAAAATAAAATAAGTCTTCACATTTTTTATCGAGGGCAATACACAATAATAAAGCTAGTTTAGCTGTTGGGTTAAATTGCCCTGTTTCAATTGGGGTAATGGCATTTCGAGATACTCCGACTAGTTTAGCCAATGCGGCTTGGGAGAGATTTTTTTCAAGACGACTTTGTTTGACACTGTTTTTTAATTCAAGTTTGTTATTCATTGGTTACTACCCTATAAAAGTGATTGGTAGCTATTAGTGCAATCATAAACATAGCGATTGCTAGGAAAAGGTCTTGTTGTTTTCTGGTTTTTAATAGCGGTAAAAAGCATTTACGCAAATAGGAGCGTAGATGGTAGCCGTTAAATTTGTTATTGGAAAGCCCTGCAATGCCTTAAAAAAGCTAAATAAAGCAGATGTTCCTATCATCATTAAATACGACCATCTCATTGAGCTATCTTTCACTGGTCATTCCAAGTTATCAATTTTTCAATTTGAGCTATTTTTAAAAATATCTTCTTTGTTCATAGCTTTCACCTCTTGCAAGCTTTGTTGTCAAATTAATGATAGTCCTGTCAAGTAAACTTGTTACACTAAAAGTAATGATTATAAAGTGAAATTTGTTATAATGATGGTATATTTCTACTTGAAGGAGTCCCTATGTCATTTGAATCGGATATTTTTAGGAAGAAGCGGGTAGTGTTTGAGCGCTTGGTGTCGTTTGGCTTTCAGAAATCGCAAGCGGGGTATGATTATGCAGAGCTCATTTTGGATGGCGCTTTTGAAGTGCGTGTTCATGTTGCGGCAGATGGGGAGGTATCAACTCATGTGATTGATACTGATTTGAACGAGGACTATCTTGCCATTCATGTGGCGCAAGCAATGGGAAATTTTGTTGGGCAAGTCAGAGAGGCTTATCTTGCAGTGCTTGAACGTGTGGCATCAGCTTGCTTTGAAGCTCTGCCATTTCTCAATCCACAAACGAATCGTCTCGCACACTACTTGCAAGCGACATATGGCGACAGGTATGACCATCCTTTTGAAAAATATCCTGAGTTTTCGTCTTACCGTTACTCACAGAATCATAAGTGGTATGCGTTGATTATGACGGTTGCGCGTAGAAAGTTGGCTTTGGGCGATGAAAGGTGGTCAAAAGAGGCATTGGATCAGAAAATCGAGATTATCAATATCAAAGTTACCCCCAAAGACTTGCCTCAATTGCTTGAAATAAGCGGTATTTACCCGTCTTACCATATGAGCAAGAAATCGTGGGTGTCGCTAGTGCTAGACGAGACGGTTTCGGATGATTTGCTTTTTTCTTTGGTGGAAAATAGCAGAGCTTTAGTCGCAGGGAAAAGTCTTGGGAGTTTATCTGGACCTGATTATTGGATTATCCCTGCCAATCTGAAATATTATGATATCGATGCGGAATTTGCTGCAAATTCGATTATTAATTGGACACAAAAAGCCAGTATTAAGGCGGGTGATTATGTTGCTATTTATATAACAGCACCAACCCGCGCCCTTCGCTACCTTTGCCGTGTCTTAGAAGCCGACATTCCAAATAGCGGTTATCGCAAAGAAAAATCAATTAAAAAATTAATGAAAATTGAGCTATTGCAAACTTTTTCGGATAGCCAATTTCCAATCGCTGTGCTGAAAGAATGTGGTGTCACTAACATTCGTGGCCCACGTCGGATGACAAAAGCATTAATTGCCTTGATTGATTCGAACATAAAATCGTAAAATCTTGTGCGAAAGTGCAAGATTTTTTGTGTTCTATTTAAAAAATTGAAAGAATATTGCAAAAAATACTTTGAAGGTGCTTTTTTTTTAAAACGGGGGAGATTTATTATACCCAATTTGTAAGATTAAGCTAGACAGAAAAATGCTAGTTTACTTGTCTCAAGCAGCGCCATTTCAAAAATTGGAGATGTTTTATTTGATTATGTTAACAATGCATTCTTAGCTAGCTTGAATATGAATTCAATGGTGTTAGTTGGGGTATATCGATCACTTGAAAACATTATGGGAGTCCTTTTTAATCTTTTTGGTGGTGTGATTGCTGACCGTTTTCGTCGAAAGAAAATCATCATTTTGAGCGATTTTTTAAGTGGTCTAGCTTGTATAGCCTTGTCATTTATCAGTGATAATACATGGTTAATTTATGCGATTATTGCATCCAATGTGTTTTTGGCATTTTTATCATCTTTTTCAACACCTGCTTATAACGTTTTTACGAAAGAAGTGGTGGAAAAAGACAATATTGCTCTACTAATTCTTACTTGCAAACAGCGGCTACGCTTGTCAAAATTGTGATTCCAATCGTTGCGGTCGGCGTCTATCGCTTGATAGGTATTCATGGTGCTCTGCTTTTGGATGGTGTTTCCTTTATATTATCAAGCATTATTGTAGCCTTTGTTTCTCCGATTTTAGAAGAAAATACAAAAAACAGCCATTTTTCAATGGCTAGTATTTTTCAGGATTTAATCAGTGGCTTTCGTTATTTGGCACAAAAATGCCAAGTTTCGGTTTTGATTGCTCTATCGGCTTCTGTGAATTTTTTATGGCTGCTTATAACCTATTACTGCCTTACAGCAAGCAAATGTTCCCGAAAATTACTGAGAATATTTACGGAACATTTTTAACAGCTGAAGCGGTTGGTGGACTTATTGGTGCTCTCATCAGCGGTAGGGTTAATAAAAATTATCAACTGACTTGTTAATGACTTTCTTGGCAGTTGCTGGTTTATTTCTTAGTTTAGCACCAATTTTGTATCATATTTTTCCAAATGTTGTTTTTCTGGCGCTATCACCAGCTTGTTGTAGCGTCTTTTTGACGGTCTTTAACATTCATTCTTTTTCGCTTGTTCAAAGAGAAGTTGATAGCGATTATTTGGGGCGTGTTTTGGGAAATGTTTTCACAATAGCGGTGCTCTTTATATCTCTTGGAACAGCTATTTTTACAATCATATTGCGCCCAGACTACTAATTTAATTATCTATTCGTTGGCTTGGCGGTAATCATCTTAGATTCATTTTCTTGATGTTACTACGCAAAACGAATGATAAAGAATAATATTTGGTCAGAAAACCCTTTTTTAGAAAACTTTTGAAAATTATAACAGTTATTAAAAAAGAATCATTTTAGCAAGAAAAAAAGACTTTGAAGAAGATTGCACATACAACTTTTTCAGGCCTTTTTTCTTATATTTTTTTGATAAAAATGGCTGAAATTCCTTGATATGATTGACTTATTCCAAATATATGTAAGATTTTCTAACATAAACTTAAAAAATATTGTAGAAATTTTCAAAAAAGTATTTATTTTTTAAAAGTTTAGGTGTATAATAGCTCTATCGTTGTAAAGACGGTCACGAAATACAAAATTATCTCACTACCTTTAGTTATCATTTTGGTATTTCAATAAAAAATTTTTAAGGAGGAGCATATGAAGAAAAGCTTTATTCATCAGCAGCAGGAGATTTCTTTTGTCAAGAATACGTTCACTCAATATTTGATTGATAAACTTGACATCGTTGAAGTGCAAGGACCTATTCTCAGTCAGGTCGGGGATGGTATGCAAGATAATTTGAATGGTATTGAAAACCCCGTATCAGTGCACGTAAAACGTATTCCTGATGCTGAATATGAAGTTGTTCATTCGCTTGCTAAGTGGAAACGCCATACCTTAGCACGTTTTGGCTTCAATGAAGGAGAAGGACTTTTCGTACACATGAAAGCTCTCCGACCAGACGAAGAAGAATTAGATCCAATCCACTCTATTTATGTTGACCAATGGGATTGGGAAAAAGTTATCCCAAATGGTCGTCGCAATATCGACTATTTGAAAGAAACCGTTGAACAAGTCTACAAGGCGATTCGTTTGACAGAATTGGCTGTTGAAGCTCGTTTTGATATTGAAGCTATTTTACCTAAAAAAATTACCTTCATCCATACCGAAGAATTGGTGGAACGTTATCCAAACTTGACACCGAAAGAACGTGAAGATGCCGCTGCTAAAGAATATGGTGCTATTTTCCTTATTGGTATTGGTGGTATTTTGCCAGATGGTCAACGTCATGATGGTCGCGCACCTGACTACGATGACTGGACTTCTGAATCAGAAAATGGCTTCCACGGTCTTAACGGCGATATCATTGTTTGGAACGATGTCTTGGGATCCGCTTTTGAATTGTCTTCAATGGGGATTCGTGTTGACGAGGAAGCGCTCAAACGTCAAGTTAAAATCACTGGTGACGAGGATCGTTTGCAACTAGAATGGCATAAAGCTCTTCTTAATGGTCTCTTCCCACTTACTATCGGTGGTGGTATCGGTCAATCTCGCATGGCAATGTTCTTGCTCCGTAAGAAACATATCGGAGAAGTTCAATCAAGTGTTTGGCCAAAAGAAATTCGTGATACTTACGAAAATATTCTTTAAGTAGAAGAAATCTTATTTTAAGGACTAAGAAAAGTCGGCTAAGATAACTAGTCGGCTTTTTGATTTTGGGAATAGAAAAAGTTGTTAGAGCGATTTTCTAACAACTTTTGTAAAATTATTTAAATTGCTTACCAAGGAAGACCTGCTGCAGCAATTTCAGCTTTTGAAACGTATTATCCATTTGGACGATGCCATCTGCCACGAGCATCTCTAGAGTATCCACTAGTTGCTTGTTGTTGTGCCTGTTGAGCCGCTTCCTCGGCTTCGATAGCTGAAACGACAGCGTTGATACAGTTGTTGAAAGCTTCCTTCTTAGTTGAATTATTTACCGCATTAACTTTATTTTTAGCATCATCAATGTTATCACGCGTTTGGTCTTTTCGAGATTTTTAACCGCAATTTCTGCTTTATCTTCTAGTTCTTTTTCTTTTTTAGCTTTAATGGCTGTTTTGACAGTTGCGATACGCTTTTGAAATTTCTCTTTTTTGTCAGCGTCTGTAACAGCGTCAACTTTACTTGTTACTAAATCAAGATTATTCTGCGTTTGGTCTTTTCGAGATTTTTTACAGCAGTTTCTGCACTGTTTTCAATCTCTTTAGTCTTTTGAACTTCTTTTTTACCAACTTCGATATAATCAGCGTTTTCTTCTTTAAAATCAGCCAGTTCATCTTGGCTATCTTTTAAGTCTGATTTGGCTTGTTTGACATCTTGGCTAAGCTGTTCAATCTTATCCTCTGCTTGGGATAATTCTTGACTTTGCTTACCTTGACTAGAAAAACTAGCAATCAATAATACCGATAAAATGGTAATGGCAAGATTTTTCTTGTCTTTAAAGAATGTTTTAAAATTCATCATAACTCCTTTATCCTAAAAAACTTTGACAATTAAAATTATCGCAACAATCATATCAAATCTCATTTTTAGTGTAAAGATGACTTGATCATTTTTTAAGGCATTTTATTTGAATTTTGCTATAATGGTTCTTATGAGAGTTGTAGCAGGAAAATTCGGTGGACGTCCTTTAAAGACGCTAGATGGAAAAATGACACGCCCGACCACAGATAAGGTTAAAGGTGCTATTTTTAATATGATTGGTCCATTTTTTGATGGTGGACGTGTTTTAGATTTGTTTTCTGGTAGTGGAAGTTTAGCGATTGAAGCTATTTCACGCGGAATGGATGAAGCTGTGCTGGTTGAACGCAATCGTCAAGCACAAGCTATTATTTTAGAAAATATCAAAATGACAAAGTCTGAGCAGCAATTTCACTTGTTAACAATGGATGCTAATAAGGCAATTGGTCTTGTTAGTGGAACATTTGATTTGGTGCTTTTAGACCCACCATATGCTAAGGAAGAGATTGTCAAAAATATTACGGAATTAGAAGAAGCAGGGCTTTTGTCTGAGGATGTCATGCTGGTTTGTGAGACGGATAAGGCTGTCGACTTACCAGAAGAAATTTCACATTTTGGCATCTGGAAGCAAAAAACATATGGCATTAGTAAGGTTACGGTATATGTTAGGTAGAATTGAGTGATTTTATCACTAATGGAGGTAATATGGCTAAAATTGGTTTATTTACGGGGTCTTTTGACCCTGTGACAAATGGGCATCTTGATATCATAGCGCGTGCAAGCAAGTTGTTTGATACACTTTTTGTGGGCATTTTTTACAATAAGGATAAGAATGGCTTCTTTAGCGTTGAAGAGAGACGGCAGATGTTAGAAGAAGCACTGCAAGAATTTCTGAACGTTAAAGTGATTACAGCACATGATTCTTTGGTGGTAGATATTGCCAAGCGTTTAGAAGTAGGTTATCTCGTGCGTGGTCTGCGTAATGGGAAAGATTTAGAGTACGAGGCTGATTTAGCATTTTATAATCATTATCTGGCCTCAGAGATTGAGAGTGTTTTTTTATTGAGCTCTCCTGATTTGGTTCATGTCTCATCAAGTCGCATCCGTGAATTGATTGATTTCCATTCAGATATTTCAGATTTTGTGCCAACAAGTGTTGTCAAAAAAGTGGAGGAAAAATATGGTAATCTTAAAAAAATTTAAAAAGATTTTAAAACAGTTAGGGCGTATGTTATATCGCTTTAAGTGGTGGATATTAGGTGTTGTAGGCATTGTTTTCCTACTGTTTAGCTTGTTGTATCCGCTTGATTACTATATTGAAATGCCTGGTGGTGCTTATGATATTCGTAGCGTTTTAACGGTTGATAATAAGGAAGATGACGAAGATGGCTCTTATAATTTTGTGGCTGTTACGGTTAGTCAGGCGACCTTGGCACAATTGGTTTATGCTTGGTTAACTCCCTACACAGAAATTTCGACAGCTGAGGATGTGACTGGTGGTTATAGCAATGCTGATTATCTTCGGATCAATGAGTATTACATGGAAACCTCTCAAAATACAGCGACTTATCAAGCCTTAACCTTGGCAGGAAAGGAGGCGACGCTTGATTATCAAGGGGTGTATGTTTTAAATGTTAGTGATAATTCGACGTTTAAAGGGATTTTGAATATCGCTGATACGGTAACTGGGGTTAACGGTCAGACATTTAACAGCTCGGCAGAATTAATGGCCTATGTGGCTGATTTGGATTTAGGGTCTGAGGTAACAGTTCAATATACATCAGATGGCGAAGCAAAAGAAGCCACAGGAAAAATTATTGAATTGTCAAATGGAAAAAATGGTATCGGAATCGGTTTGGTAGATCATACGTCGGTGTCATCAGATGTTGATGTTGATTTTGATACGAGTGGTGTCGGTGGTCCAAGTGCTGGTTTGATGTTTACGCTTGATATTTATGACCAATTAAATAGTGAAGATTTACGTAAAGGTCGTAAAATTGCTGGTACAGGTACGATTGAATCAGATGGTTCAGTCGGGGATATTGGTGGCGCAGCACTTAAAGTTGTTGCTGCTGCTAAAGCTGGTGCGGATATTTTCTTTGTTCCAAATAACCCTGTGGATGAGGAAACATTGAAAAACGATCCTGATGCGAAAACGAACTATGAAGAGGCTGTCGAAGCTGCTAAAGACCTCGATACCGATATGAAAATCGTACCAGTAACAACCGTCCAAGAAGCAATTGACTATCTACGAAACAATGATTAAAACGAAATCATCTCTGTGAATACGGAGATGTTTTTTGTTCACTTTAAATTAATTTTTTCTTAAGCTTCATTGGGTAAAATTTCCTTAAAATGTAGCAGTAGATTAGTAACAATAGATAGGAGGGAGTTATGACGAACTGGCAAAAGCGATTTGTGATTTGGTTTAATCTTGCCATTTTATTTATTTTTTTAGATGTGACTTTGTTGATATTTATTCGGTCGATTAATAGTGATGGTGTTTATCAGACAATGCAAATGAAATGGCTAACGTTTTTAATGTGGATTCTCTGTTATGCTTTTGTTTGGATGTGTCAGGGTGTGGGGTATATGTTTTTTAAACACATTAAACAAGCAAGAAAACAAGAAGATAGGCATGTGGTTTAATAGTAGATAATGAGTTGGATTTACAGAATCTGATTCATTTTTTATGCTTAGTTTAATAAAAGTAATGCTTTAAATAGGTACAAATGTGCTAAAATTTAAAATAATTATAATTAACAAGTTGTTTTATTTACGAATTCTTAAAAATTGTTATAATATACATAATTTTAAGGAGGAGATTTTTATGTCAAAAAATTCTTTGCAGAACGAATTGGGACATTTGTTTTGTTTTTTCTTGGGACGGGAGCAGCTGTTTTGGACGGTGGAGCAGATAGTGTTGTTGGCTATGCGTCGATTGTATTGGCATTTGGCTTAACGATTGTGGCTTCTGCTTACAGTATTGGTACAGTTTCAGGTGCGCATTTAAATCCAGCGGTTTCGATTGCAATGTACTTGAATAAACGTATTGATAGCAAGGAACTTGTACTTATATTTTAGGACAGGTTGTGGGAGCACTTCTTGGCAGTTTTGCACTTTTAGCCATTACTGATGATAATGCCACTTTAGGGCAAAATGTTGTTGCGGATGGCTACAGTCTTGTGACAGGCTTCTTAGTAGAAGTGATTTTAACCTTTATCTTTATTCTAGTTATTTTAACGGTAACTTCGAGTCGAAAAGGCAATGCTCGGTTGGCAGGTTTGGTTATTGGATTGACCTTGACGTTAATTCATTTTGTTGGTATTCCAGTAACGGGTATGTCAGCTAATCCAGCACGTAGTTTAGCGCCAGCGCTTTTGGCAGGTGGAGATGCTTTAAGTCAAATTTGGTTTTTCATCTTGGCATCAATTGTTGGTGGAGTTCTAGCTTCTATTGTTTCGCAAAGTTTACTTGAAACAGAATAACATATGATAATCTGCATTAGTTTTAACTAGTGCAGTTTGTGTGTACAGATGTTTTTTAAAGGGCTTTCATTTAAGAGGTTAATTAAAAAGAGTAAAAGGAGATGTAAAAAATGATGATTAAGTTTCGGAGAAGTAGGCATGTCGGCTAAAGGTAAGCGGTTATTGGTAGTGATAACGCTACTTGGTATCACGACAGTTTGTTCTGTTATTGGCTACCATGTTTACCGCCGTAACGATTTTAAAAGGGCTTATGAACATGGAACATTATTTGAGCAGCTAGATGTGTTAATGAACAGTCAACGTTATGTAACTGTTATTGAAGAGGCTGGCTTTGAAGTGGCTAAAGTTGATTACGTCATGTATAATCGGATTGTAACGCTCACGACAACTAGTACGCCAGCGATTGAGTCATCAAGCGATAGTAGTGCTTTTTTTGTGACATTTGAAACGACTGAAGATGAGCAAGAAGTGTCGGTTTACTTTGAGTTAGATGGTGATTTTAATATCGTTTATCAAACGGTAAGAGATGCTCAAGGAAATGATGTTGCTATAACAACGACGCAACAGAGGAAATTGCTCAATATCGTCAAAAAAGAAGTAAGAAAGATGCTTAAAACGATTTATCGGACAATATATCCTTAAAAAGTAGTAGGGTGAGTTAGATTTTTAAAGTCTGGCTTATTTTTTTGTGATAAAAATGGCTTAAAAACGCTAGAATATCACTATTTACGCGGAAAATGCTATAATAAAATTATGACAGAAAAGCTAACGATTTTACATTTAAATGATTGGCATTCGCATTTTGAAACCTATCCAAAATTAAAACGATTCTTCCAAGATTATGCTGACCAAAATGCTGAGGTCATCAAGATTGATGTTGGTGACAATATTGATCGTTGGCATCCGATGACCGATGCAACGCAAGGAAAATATAATGTTCAATTGATGAATGAGCTAGGCATTGATTTTGCGACAATTGGGAATAACGAAGGCATTGGACTGGCTAAAACGATGCTCAATCAAGTCTACGAAAGTGCCAATTTTGATGTGATTTTAGGAAATTTAGAGGATGAAGCTGGGCGTCCAACATGGGCTAAGCCTTACAAGATTTATGAGACAGCTCTTGGGACAAAGATTGTCTTTTTAGCCTACACTTTTCCTTATTACCTAACGTATCATCCAGGTGGTTGGCAAGCGCTGGACTCAATCACATGCTTAAAGCGTGATTTGGAAATTCCAGAGGTCAAATCAGCAGATTTCCATATTTTATTGAGTCATCTAGGTTTGCCATTGGATGAAAAAATCACCGTAGAAGTGCCAGAAATTGACTTGATTATTGGTGCTCACACGCATCATGTCTTTGAGGACGGTGCTTGTCTTAACGGCACTTATTTGGCGGCTGCTGGAAAATATGGTCAGTTTGCTGGTGAAATCAATTTGACCTTTGAGCACCATGAGCTGAGCGATATCACCATTCATGCCCACGAAACGAGTCATATGCCAAGTAAGCCTGGTGATAAAGAATGGATAGAAACAGTTGAAGCGAATGGCCGAAAACTGTTAAGTCAAGAAGTAGTCAAAACTTTTGATCATGAATTAAGCCTTGACGAGTCATGTCAAATCGTTATGACAGCAATGAAAGAATACGCTAATGCGGATATTGCCATGATAAATTCTGGTTTAGTGGTGACCCCATTTTCTAAAAATGTCACCAAGGATACACTACATCATTCCTTACCACATCAAATGCGCTTGGCAAGACTAGAAGTGACGACTGACGAATTAATGACGATTTGCCAAGATGTCTTCTCACAAGCAGAATTGTTGGCTAATCAACAAATCCGTGGAATGGGCTTTCGCGGAAAGGAATTTGGTAGGGTTTTAACTAGCGGCTTTGATTACAAAAATGGGAAAATAGTGTATAATAAAAAGGTTACGAATGAAAGGGACACTGTCAGTTTAGTCTTGGTTGATCAATATTACTTTGCACGTTATTTTGAGGCCATAAAATCTCACCAAGCAGAGTTACTTTTTCCCGAATTACTACGTGAACTGGTAGAGACCTACCTTAAAAAATAATATGAATTTTAGCGATAAGAGAGGAGACCGATGAGAAAAGATATCTCTCCTGAAATGTACAATTACAATAAATTTCCTGGTCCGCAATTTGTGGCGTTTTCTGACCATGTCAAGAGTGATGATATTGAATTGTTAATTTTGGAAAACGAGAAGAATGCTTTTGATGCAACTGTTTTTAGTCAACGTTTTTCAGAAATCTTACTAAAATACGATTATATTGTCGGTGATTGGGGAAATGAACAGTTACGTTTGAAGGGATTTTACAAGGATGACCGAGATGTTAAGAAAACAAATCAAATCTCGCGTCTAGACGATTACATTAAGGAATATTGTAATTTTGGTTGTGCTTATTTTGTGCTTGAAAATTTAGAGCCTCGTCGTGTCAAATCTGACGACGATAAGCCAACGAAACGTCATAAATCACAAAAACGCTCATCACAGAAAAAGAAATCAGAACCTAAAAAATCTGAGCGCTCGGCAAATAAACATTTTAAGAGCCAAAAACGTAAAGATAAAAAAGCACGTGGTGAACGTTACCAAAAACGAGAACAACAAAAAGAAATTCAATCGGCAAAAAAACAATTTGTGATTCGCCGAAAAGAGAAATAGGAAGGATTTGGTATTTACAGAATGCAAACAGAAACTAAGGACATGAAGCCCTCAATTTATGGTTTAACACGTGATGAATTGATTGAATGGGCAATTGAGCATGGGGAAAAGAAATTCCGTGCGACACAAATTTGGGATTGGCTTTACCGTAAACGTGTCCAATCTTTTGAAGAAATGACAAACATCTCAAAAGATTTTATCGCTGTTTTGAATGAAAACTTCTGCGTGAATCCTTTGAAACAACGTGTGGTTCAAGAAGCTTCTGACGGAACGGTTAAATATTTGTTTGAATTGCCTGATGGCATGTTGATTGAAACAGTATTAATGCGCCAACATTATGGCTTATCAGTTTGTGTGACCTCACAAGTTGGCTGTAATATCGGGTGTTCATTCTGTGCTAGCGGATTGATTAAAAAACAGCGTGATTTGACAAGTGGCGAAATTACATCACAAATCATGATGGTGCAAAACTATTTTGATGAACGTGGTCAAGATGAGCGTGTGAGTCACGTGGTTGTCATGGGAATTGGTGAACCATTTGACAATTACAACAATGTTTTACGTTTCCTACGTACGATTAATGATGACAATGGTTTAGCCATTGGTGCGCGTCATATTACGGTTTCAACATCAGGTTTAGCACATAAAATCCGTGATTTTGCCCACGAAAGCTTGCAGGTGAACCTTGCTGTGTCACTTCATGCGCCAAACAACGAATTGCGGTCACAAATCATGCGTATTAATCGGTCATTTCCGCTTGAAAAACTATTTGCAGCAATCGAATACTATATTGAAACCACCAACCGTCGTGTGACCTTTGAGTATATCATGCTAAATGAAGTTAATGATTTTCCAGAAAATGCGCAAGAATTGGCTGATTTGACGAAGAAAATCCGCAAGTTGTCTTATATTAATTTGATTCCGTACAATCCAGTATCAGAGCATGACCAATACAGCCGTTCAAGTAAAGAACGTGTCGCTGCTTTTTACGATGTTCTCAAGAAAAATGGGGTTAACTGTGTCGTTCGTCAAGAACACGGAACTGATATTGATGCAGCTTGTGGACAGTTGCGCTCAAATACTATGAAACGTGACCGTCAAAAAGCCGTTGCTGAAAAAACAAACTAATGATGTCAAGATTTTTGGATAAGACTGCTGAATTAACGCCATTGGGACGTCGGATTATAAAGGTACTTGTGGTTTTATACGCCATAGCCATTTGTTTGATGTGCTTTAGCCCACAAACGACCATTGATGGCATTGAAACACCAAATATCATTTATTACGGTCGTTTACGTTTCTTGCTTGTGCCCTTTAACACGTTTGTTGGGTTTAGCCAATTAGACGGATTTTTGGAGATTTTTTGGGTAATTGCGCAAAATGTGATGAATATTTTTCTGCTTTTTCCCTTAATGCTAGGCGTGATAGCATTATGTCCGAAATCGAGAACCTGGCAAAGAGCTACATTATTGGCGTTTATTATCAGTCTTTGCATTGAAACTACGCAGATTGTGGTGGATTTGCTGTACAATGCTAATCGTGTTTTTGAAATTGATGACCTTTGGACAAATACCTTGGGTGGGTGGCTGTCTTTTATTGCCTATCGGTGGCTTGTTAAACATTACCAGAGAAGCACTCTATTATAACAAGTGCGATGATGTTTTGCTAAATCGCTATCTTGTCCCTTGACTACCCATACTTTTTACAAAGGATTTATCTTGTCAGTGCTGGTTTTATGTGTTTAAGGTCACGGTTAATTGTGCCTAGTAGGGCTAACAAGACCAGTTATAGGATTTGGCGGTTACACCACGCAACCTTCCTTCTTTTCATAATTATCGTAGGGATAAAGCGTCTGACTTAGTAAAATCTTAAAGAAAAACAGCACTTTTCATTTAGTAGTGCTTTAAGTAAACGGAAAAGGAATGTATGATACATATGACAGAAAATATAGATGTTTTTGCACATGTCTTATTGCCAAATTTTTATCGTAAGATGTTGAAAATAGAACCAAGATTACCAGAGATGTTCCCCTTTATTCAACATCCCCATTTAACGAATCTGGACCAACGACGCTTAGCTTGGGATGGTCAGACAAAGCAAATTATTTCCTTTGTCAACGTTAATCCAGAAGATTACGTCTCAGGTGAAAAAGCTAGTGAGTTGTGTCACGAAGCAAATCAAGAAATGATACAGACAGTTGAAGAACATGCTGATATGTTTGCAGCAGGAGTGGCGATGATTCCGATGAATCATTTAGATGCTGCCCTTGAGATCTTAACTGAGGTTGCTCAATCAAAAACCTTAATTGGTGTGCAATTATTTACACGGGCACTTGGCAAGTCTATTGCAGATTCTTCTTTTCGTGTTATTTTTGAAGCTTGTGAACGCTTAAATATCCCAATTTGGCTTCATCCAGTCTTTGATAGCCGTAAGCCAGATAATAATATTGTTTTTTCCTGGGAGTATGAAATCAGTCAAGCCATGCTTCAGATCGTCCAAGAGGGGATTTACCAAGACTTCCCAAACTTAAAAATCATTGTTCATCATGCTGGTGGTATGATACCATTTTTTGCAGAGCGCATTCATTATATTTTATCTGAAGAGCAAGTACAAGACTTTCGAAAATTTTATGTGGACACAGCTATTTTAGGAAATCCTAAGGCCTTAGAATTAACAATAGATTACTTTGGGGTAGAACATGTTCTTTTTGGGACAGATGCCCCACTTGGAATTGCTCCAGCTGGTGCGACTCAAGTTATCATTGATACAATTAAACAATTACCCTTACCTGAAAAAGATAAGAGGGCTATTTTACAGGATAATAGCTTTAACATTCTAAAATGTTAGCATAGCTGTTTAGAGTTTTAAGATTAAAGGATTGCGTTGGAAGCATTAGAGTCTTCTAACGCTTTTGAGCTTCTTTTCCATTGTAGCGGATTGAAGATTTATCGCTATTTTAGTTGGCTAAAAATCAAATCCATGAAGAGAGGAGAAGTCATATAAGTGACTGTAGAAAAGAACTGAAAGCATTTAACAATAAGTAGTGTTGAAAAACCATATCAGATGGTATAATGATGGTATGGAAAAAGAAAACTTACATGTTATGTTAACTGATGAAATCATTGAGCAACTAAAACTAACTAGAGGGCAGGAGTTGGAAGCCGAGTTATACGCTGATAAATTAGTGCTGCAAAGAGAAGAAGAGCCTGAACGGCGTACCCTTTCGAGTTGGGTATTAATTATTGCGACTGTTTTGCTGAGTGTGGTATTTTTTGCCATTAGTTCTATGCAAAATAGGAGCCAGATTTTATTGGTTGGCGACTACTCGATTATCACCTTTTTGATTGGCTTTGGTGGGGTGCTTGGAATGGCAATTTTCACCATTACTTTCATTCTCAACCGTCATCTGTTTCTGGGTGGGCTGAAAGCGCGTGTTTTCTGGCGGATGCTTCCCGTCATCATCATGTCCTTTACGGTTATTTTGTTGTTAGCTTTATTAGGCTTTGGCTGGCTGCTGGAGCAGATTTTTACAGGAGCGTCTTTTGATAAATTAACAGCTACCTTGATTTTAGGAGTTTCGATTTATGCTGTAAGTGCGCTTTGGGGGCAAATAGCAGAGCAGATTAGAGCGACTTGGTTGACGACAGTATTTACGGTTATTATGATTAGTGGTGTCTTTATTTCCATGGCAACCAATAGTTCATTGCAATGGTGGCACTTTAATCTTAGTTTTTTAGGAACAAAAGAAGCTAAAGACAGTTGGCAATTCAATTTGACCTTAATGTTGTCGGCGCTGATTTTAGTTGCCTTGGTTGATTATCTTTTTGTTGCTCTCGGTGAAAAATACGGCAGAAATTGGAAATTACGAATGATGCGCGTGATGCTAACCGTGCTAGGGCTTGATTTGGGCGCTGTTGGCTATTTTCCAAATAATGCCAGCTCACATCTTTTGCACACTCGTGTGGCTGGTTACTTGGTTTTCATTATCATTGCCTTGATTATCAGTGTCAAATGGCTTTTGCCAAATGTGACCCGAGATTTTCTGGTAATGTCATATGTGATTGGTGGCATATTGGTCGGGCTAGAAGTAGCTTTTGAAGTTGTTCATTACTTGTCCTTAACAGCATTTGAAATGAGTGCTTTCGTATTAGCATTTACGTGGTTGATTAGGCTCATCAATCATTTAGAACGCCTACTTGTTCCAGAAAAGAAAGTCATGACTGTTACGCTTAAATCATTTTAATCTTTTTAACATCATCTCTAAGCTTTTAGTCTGAAAATACGGATGACGAGTAGCTTAGAGATATTTTTTCACATTAAAGCTCTTTTTAGTGGCTAAAAACGTATATTTTGGTGAAAAATGTTGTATTTTTTAGAAAATTCGTTATTACAATAATTGTTGACGATTAAAAATAAAAGTGGTATAATAAACTTTGGGAAAAGTTTATATGTTGAAAGAAACATTATTATTTGGCTATTATTTAACTTAAAGTCGTTGCATAGAAAGGGAGAATAACGGAAACAATATTTTGTAACTACTTTAATTAAATTTGAATCATTTACTTAAAAAAAACTTAGGAAAGTGTGATTTGTTATGAAAAAGATATTATTTACAACAGTTTTTTCTTTTAATGTATTGTTTTTACTATTCGGAACTAATTCGGCTTTTGCTTTGGAGAGCGAGGTTACTTATACTTTAACACAGGAGCAAATAAATACAGAGTTTGAAGGATTAAGTGATAATCAGACTGTAGTGGCATTGCCTGACGGTGGGATTATTTTTAATGTTAATCAAGGATATGTTTTTTCTAATGAAGAGGCTGCACAAAATCAGGGTTATGTAGCTACAGTTGGTCGGCTAAAAGATGAGTATCAAACTAAAGAATTTGTCACTTCTGTTAGTGTGATTCCAGAAGTTCCGATGACGAGGGCGGCTGCACCATCTGCTACGGCTAAAGTTTTGCGAAGTGGAGAGGTCTATCGTTCGGCAGCTTTTAGTGGTACTGGGTGGCGTTTTTCTGGTCTAGGATTTAAACCAGCAGATGGCACAGGTGCTTATTTAGCGTGGCAGACATTTAATGATGATGGACGTGTTGGGGACTATAATGAGGCAACTAGAACATTAGGAGGAACTCCTACGGGTACCCTTTTATATAGAGGCACGAGAATATATGTGTTGAGTCGTTATGGCTATCCGTTGTACTATTATACTTATAATCCAGTAGTGGGAACATATTACGTAGTTGATAATATTTGAGGAAAAAGATGTTAAAAAAAGTATTGTCTATATTAGGATTTATTACACTAGTTATTGGAGCTTTAGCAATATATAATGTTGAAGCTACTGCAGTATCAGAAGTACCACAAGAAAAAACAAATTATACTATTAAAAAAATAGTTGACAGTTATCAAGGGAAGGAATATTTCACGAAAGATTATATTGATGAAATGTTTGAAGCCATGGATGCTAGAAATGTTAGTGATGATACTAAAATTATTGCAGATTCTGAAGGTGGGTTATTCTGTTCTACTACTGATAATCATGCAGTATCCAAAACCTATGATGAAAACGGTAATGTTGTTGAAGAACTAAGTTTAGATTCACCAAAAGCAACAACTGTTGGTGAACTGAAAGAGGCTTTGTATGAAGCTCTAGAATAGGGTAAAATTAATAAATGATACCTCAGTTAAGATGAGCGAGATATCATCAATCAATTAGGTATAGAATAAAATGCATTAGTCTTACTAGTGCATTTTACTGTATATGAATAGATTTTTTGTTGTATTTATAGCATATCTTTTGACATAGATTAACGTTGTTGAAAAATTGGCAGTAAGCGTTTTGAGTTGCAAGATAAGCAAGAGTTCATCTCACTGGATAATCGCCAAACTCGTGAACAGGTTTTAGACTACTTACATAATCATTTTGACATAGATGACAATACTGTTCTCATCACAAATTCAGACGGTGGACATGGCTATACACCCTATGTTTTTAAAGAGATTGCCAAAGCCTTGAAAGTTAAGCGTCATGAACACTTCTGGGATGAGTATCATGTGAATCAGAAACTCAACACTTTTTTTAAATCCTACCCAGAAGAATTGTTGGAACAAGCTTATCAGGCTGCCTATCAGCATGATAAACAAGCTTTACGGTCAGTGTTGGATACAACAGAAAGTTTGTTAGCAACAGAAGCTGAATTAGAGGTCTTTCACTCCTTTAAGAAGAAATTATTGCAGAGTTTTCAATATACCAAGCCAGCCCCTCTAAGAGGCTTTTCACATGCTGGTATTGGCGTCATGGAGACCCAGCATCGTAAAATAACGTATCGAATGAAACATCGTGGGATGTATTGGACGAAGCAGGGAGCAGAGACCATGACACAGATGATTCTTCTAGTAGACAAAGGTGAATTGTATAACCTCTTTTTGGGTTCCTGGCGAGATGAGTATGCCAAATATGAGGCCTTAGAAAGTCAATCTATTTCAGACTGGTTAAAAGAAGACCAAAGTCCATCGCAATTACCACAAGCGAAAATACATGGGTTGTTCACGACACTAAGAAATTAGTTAGGATTTGAAAAATACCCTTGAAAAAGGGCTTTTCGTGCTACACTTTTTACTAAAAGCACTTGCGTTGTAAGTGTGGGTGTGCTATAATTTACGTAAAATAAACGAATAAAAAGACGGATAGTGCGTCAACACCTCCGCCTTACCGAGTAAGAACCAACCCTTCTTACTCAGTCTTTAGTTAATGATACAGAATAAATGTATTACTGTCAAGGCTGAGCAAGAAAAATGTTCAGTCTTTTTTATCAGCTCGGTTCATAAGTTCTCCTTTTCAAGCGATAATGAGCATTCTAAAAAATTTTACCACATACATTCGCAAAAAAATGCTTGACAAGGAGAAAGACGGTGGGTATAATGTTAATCAATCAGAAAGTAACAAGGATTTGCTTACAGGAAGCCCGTGGTTGCTGTGAACGGGTAGCAGGTAGTTGTGAAATTGGGCTGATGGTATATTGTTGAAGATAAGAAATAGTTTTCAGGTGAGCACCCCTTATCGTGCAGCTCCTTGTTAGAGGAGATAGAGATGACGGAGTATGATTTTCCGTTAAATTGAGGTGGCACCGCGCTAATAGATTAGACGTCCTCACACAGAAGTTTTTTTCTGTGTGAGGTTTTTTTGTTTAGCATAAGTGAGTTAGGTAGCAAACTGTGAAAAGATTTCTTAAAAACAAGGTGAAGCAAACGCTGATGATGAGTTGAGAATTAATGGTACGCTTCAGGTAGGCACCCCTTATCGTGCAGCTCCTTGTTGGAGGAGATAGAGATGACGAAACTTATTTTTCGTTAAATGAGGTGGCACCGCGCTAACTAGCTTTAGACGCCCTCACACAGAAGTTTTTTCTGTGTGAGGTTTTTTTGTTTAAAAATGGAGGAGAGATAATGAAAGATTTAGCAACAGTTCGTCAAGAAATAGATAAGATAGACGAACACTTAATCATATATTTAGCTAAGCGACAGCGCTTAGTTGAAGAAGCGGGACTCTTAAAACCTAAAAATGACCTTCAAGCGGTAAATGCACAAGAACGTGTTGAAGAAGTCATTAGAAATTGTTGCGAGCGTGCACGAGCAGCAAATTTATCTCCTCGCGTTGCAGAAGCTATCTGGCGAACGATGATTGGAGCGTTTATAGCGTTAGAGACAGAAGTAAATAGTCAGTCAAAAAAATAGAAAAGAGTTTTTTATGCGAAAAATTTTAACTGCTGATACTTTAACACCTATTCTTGCTTATATGCGAGTTCAAGGTGAGCATAAGGTTATTCTTGAATCAATTCCACGAGAAAAAGAAAATGCGCGTTTTTCAATCGTGGCTTATAATCCCGTTTTTGAAATCAAATATGAAAATGGCGAGTTAACCGAAAATGGTCAAGTCATTACTGGTGACCCACTTGATTATCTTAATCATGTAACGGTCAAAGGAGAAGCTACTGATCTGCCTTTTGGTGGCGGTGCGATTGGTTTTGTCGGTTATGACATGATTAGCCTTTATGAAAATATCGGAGACATTCCTGAGGATACTATTGGAACGCCAGATATGCATTTCTTTGTTTACGAGTCTTATGTGATTTTTGATCATAAGACAGAAAAAGTTTACGTGGTTGAAGATAATATTTACAGTCATCGTGACAATGATGCGACACGTCAAGCGCTTGGTAAGGTCGTCAAAGATTTGCAAACACAAGCGCCAAATGAATTTTCTCCACAGGAATTATATTCCTTAACCTTCAAGCACCATATTGAAAAAGAAAAATTTGAACAGATGGTTGACACGGCTAAGAAACTGATTCGTGAGGGAGATATGTTCCAATGCGTGCTTAGTCAACGTTTCTCAAGCCCGTTTGAGGGTGACCCGCTTGATTACTATCGCAATTTGCGCGTGACAAATCCGTCAAATTATCTCTATTTCTATGATTTTGGCGATTATCAGATTATTGGCGCAAGCCCAGAAAGTTTGGTTTCTGTGAAAAATGGCGAAGTCACTACAAATCCGATTGCAGGCACACGTCCAAGAGGGGCAAACGATGCTGAAGATGCTGCACTAGCTAAAGACTTGCAAGCTGACATCAAAGAAACAGCTGAGCACCGTATGCTAGTGGATTTAGGACGAAATGATATTGGAAGAATTTCTCAAAACGGTACGGTCAAGGTGACGAAATACATGGAAGTTGAGTATTTCCGTTATGTCATGCATTTGACGAGCGTGGTTAAGGGGCAATTGCTACCAGATGTGCAAAGTATTGATGCTTTGAAAACGACTTTACCAGCTGGTACTGTATCAGGCGCGCCGAAAATTCGTGCCATGAAACGCATTTACGAATTGGAAGAAGAAAAGCGTGGCGTTTATGCGGGAGCGATTGGTTATCTTTCGGCAACTGGTGATATGGATTTTGCCATTGCGATTCGGACAATGATTCTCAAAAATCAAAAAGCTTACGTGCAAGCAGGAGCAGGAATTGTTTATGATAGCGTAGCAGAAAATGAATTTTACGAAACGATTAATAAAGCTAAAGCGATGACACGAATAGGGGATAGCCAATGATTTTACTAATTGATAATTATGATTCTTTTACCTATAACCTAGCACAATATTTGGGAACTTTTTCAGACGTTCAAGTGTTGCGAAATGATGATGTGGCATTGGAAGCAGCTGCTCAAACAGCTGATGCGCTTGTTTTATCACCAGGTCCTGGTTGGCCAGCTGATGCTGGAAAATTGGAAGAAATGATTCGTTTATTTGCTGGAGTGAAACCTATTTTAGGAATTTGTCTTGGGCATCAAGCGATTGCTGAAACCTTTGGTGGAAAGCTCGGCTTGGCTAAAAATGTCATGCATGGCAAGCAAAGCGATATTGAGCTCTTGGCAGAATCACCCGTTTTTTCAAATCTAGCAAATAAATTACCAATTATGCGTTATCATTCGATTGTTGTGACGGAGATGCCAGAAGAGTTTGAGATCGTGGCAAAAACAACGGACGACCAAGAAATTATGGCAATTCAACACAAGAACTTGCCAATCTATGGGCTTCAATTTCACCCAGAAAGTATTGGCTCACCAGACGGGCTTCAAATGATTAAAAACTTTGTGCGATTGGTTGTTGAGAAATAAAGCGAGGAAAAACAATGAAAGAACTTTTTAATCAAATTGCTAACAGAGAAGATTTATCCGAAGAACAAGTTGAGGCACTTTTTGATGGCATTTTAAATAATGATGTCTCAGAAAGCGAGATTGCAGCTTTTCTCATGGGGCTTAAGGTTAAGGGAGAAACGCCTTCTGAAATTACTGGAATTGTACGTGCGCTTAAAAGTCATGCGGTCGATTTACCGCAAGTATTTGACGACGCCATGTGTAATTGTGGCACAGGCGGTGATCAATCTTACAGTTTTAACATTTCAACAACAGCTTGCTTTATTCTAGCAGCAGGTGGTATCCGCATGGCTAAATTTGGAAATCGTTCGGTTTCATCAAAATCAGGATCTGCCGATGTCCTCGAAGAATTGGGTATCAATATCACAGCTTCACCAGAGACGCTTTCTAAAGCACTAGACGAAGTTGGCGTTGCTTTTATCTTTGCGCAAACCATGCTTCCTGCTATGCGTTTTATTGGTCCGGCTCGTAGAATTTTAGGAATCCCAACGATTATGAATATTGTTGGACCTTTGGCAAATCCACTTGACCTTGAAACTCAATTAATGGGTTTGTATCGTGCAGATTTGCAAGAAACGGCTGCGCAAGTTATGCAAAAACTCGGTCGTAAACGTGCCATTATCATTACTGGTCCAAATAATATGGATGAAGCAGCGCTATATGGTACCAATACCTATACGCTTTTAGATAATGGCAAGATTAGCCAACATCAGTTTACTTATCAAGACCTTGAAATGCCAAAAGTTGAACTTGATGATATTGTTGGTGGAGATGCCAAGCAAAATGCAGAGATTTTGCTGAGTGTTCTTCAAAATGAACCTAGTCCTTACCTTGAAACAACGGTATTGAATGCTGGGCTTGGCTTTTACGCTAATGGAAAAGTGGATAGTTTAGAAGAAGGTGTTACCCTTGCTCGTCAGTTGATTGCAAACGGTTCAGCCCTTGCTAAGCTTCGCCAATTACAAGAGGTGCAAGTTTGAAAAGAGTAAAAATTGAATAAGATATTGTTTTCCCAAATTTTGAGTACACTAAAAAGAGGTCTTGCAACCGGATTTTAAAAAATTAACTGACGTTGAATCCGTGTTGTTGTGCAAAGCGAATAGCGTCTTTAACAGACATTGTTTTGTCTGGGTTTCTGATTTCAGTTAATCCTTGCAAAACAGGATTATAGTTTTCTTGTTTTAGCAGGACTTGGTAAATAGCAACGAGAAGCCTGCGACAAATAGCGATAATCGCCTTTCGATGCCCACGGCGCTTCTTGAGTTTGAGATATTTATTTCTAAACTCAGGGTATTTCTCTGACTTGACAACAGCGTTAGCGATTTGCACGAGAAAAGGTTTGAGGTATCTTCCACCTTTGGAAATACGAGTTGAATATTTCTTTCCAGCACTTTCATTGTTGGCAGGGACAAGTCCAGCCCATGAGCAGAGTTTGCCAGCTGAATCAAAGACAGTCATATCGGCACCAATTTCAGAGATAATTCTGAGGGCAGATAGTTCTTCTTTAAAACCAGGCACAGTTTGAATCAGTTTAACTTGTTCTTGATATTCACGTCCGAGTTCTCGAATCATCTGCTCTAAATCTTC
>NZ_NETH01000017.1 GCF_003337175.1 Streptococcus gallolyticus | reverse complement strand
CTTAATGATGAAAATTAAAAACTCTTAGAAACACCGAAATATCAACATTTCTAAGAGTTTAATGATTTGTTATCTTTCGCAAACTTTTTCTATTTTTTATATTTTTAGGAGTTTGTCTACGTTCTGAGACCTTGTCAACTGACAAAGTCTTTTCAATTCTTAATTGCCAACAAGGGCTTCAGCAGCGTCGTCCATTGAAAGGACTTCGTGGAAGACACGTTGTGTCAATTCAGTTTTTTGTTCTTTTGTAAGATATTTAGTGTTGACACAGTAACCAGAGATACGAACGATAACATCTTCACCACTCATAATCTTATCATAGACATCTTTAAGGTCCATAACGTTCAAGTTGACGTGTTGTCCACCGTTTTCGAAGTAACCATCAAGGATAGTTACCAAGTTATCAACTTGTTCATCGAATGTCTTACCAAGGGCACGTGGTGACACTTGAGTTGTCAGTGAGATACCATCTGCAGCGTATGAGAAGTCAAGGCTTGCAAGTGAGTTAAGGTTTTGCAACCAACCACCACGAGCTTTGTTAGATGGATTAGCACCTGGAGAGAAGAATTCAAGTTTAGAAAGGTTTACAGTGCCATCTTCGTTAAGGTAAACACCTTTGTGGACTGGAGAGTTACCAGTTTGTTTAGAATAAGCAACGTTTGAAGTGATTGTAAGAAGTGATACAGTAGCTTCTGCATCTTTGTAGAGTTTATGGCTGCGCAGACGAGTAGTGTATGCTTCGATTAACCATTCTGCCAATTCGTTTGAACGAGGGTCATCTTCACCCCAACGTGGGTATTCACCAGTTGTTTCGTAATCGTAGATGTAACCATCCTCGTCACGGATTGGTTTAACGGTAGCATATTTGATTGCTGATAGGGTATCAACCGTATTGGCAAAACCACAGATACCAAATCCCATATTGGCACGTTGTTTTGTTGGTAAGAATGCCATTTGGACAGCTTCGTAGTTGTACTTATCAGTCATGTAGTGGATGATGTTAAGGGCATCTACGTAAGTTGCAGTCAACCAATCAAGTGATTTTTCAAAGTTAGCTTTGACCGTTTCAAAGTCAAGAACTTCGTCACGAATCGGGTCAATATCAAAGACTTTGTAGTCTTTGTGAACATCGTCGTAACCACCGTTCAAACCAGTAAGAAGAGCTTTGAGGACGTTTACACGAGCACCAAAGTATTGGATGTTGTGACGTTGTTCTTCATTTTCTGGGTCAAGTGGTGATACACAACATGAGATACATGACATTTCACCATAACCGTCCTTAGCCATTGTTGTCACACCTTCGTATTGGATTGAAGAGTGTTTGTGTGACATTTTCATACAGTAGCGACGGAATGCATATGGCAATTTGTCAGTCCAGAGAACTGTCAAGTTTGGTTCTGGAGCATTACCGATATTATCAAGTGTGTTCAAGAAACGGTAATCCATTTTAGTAACACGGTGACGTCCGTCAGCTCCCATACCAGCCATAGAAGTTGTAATAAACGTAGGGTCACCTGAGTAAAGTTCGTCGTAAGCTTTTGTACGTGCAAATTTTACAGTACGAAGTTTCAAGACAAAATCATCAACGAATTCTTGGATTTCTGATTCTGTAAATGTACCACGAGCAAGGTCACGTTCTGCAAAGATATCAAGAACAATTGGCACACGTCCAAGAGAAGTTGCAGCACCGTTGATAACACGACAAACAGCCATAAATGCGATATTTACCCATTGGATAGCTTCTTTAACGTTCATCGCTGGTTTGCGGACATCAACACCGTAAAGGTCACCAAGTTTGACAACTTCACCAAGTGCTTGGTATTGCAAGTTAACTTCTTCACGAAGACGAATTGATTCTTCATCAATTTCAGTAATGGCATTCCAGTCGTTGGCTTTTTCTTTCATCAAGTAGTCAGCACCGTAAAGAGCAAGACGAGCATAAACACCGATGATACGCCCACGAGAGTAAGCATCAGGAAGTCCCGTTACCGTGTGTGCGTGACGTGCACGACGGATATTTGAGGTATAAGCACGGAAGATACCGTCATTTACTGTAGTTACGTATTTTGTATAAATGTCATGAACAGCTGGGTCAGGCTCATAGCCATGCTCCTTGAGAGCTGTTTCTGCCATGCGGATACCACCTTTTGGCATGAAATTCAATTTGAATAGCTCATCATTTTGAATACCATAGATTAATTCGTCGTCTTTTGAAATATAGCCAGCAGGAATATCTGCGATGGATGTTGGACGCGTATCCATTGGGAAACGTGTTTCTTCGTAGTGAGCCTTAGTTTCTTCAACAATTTTTTTCACTTTAAGTGAACGTTCTGTGGCAGGGGCTAAGAAGCTTTCATCACCATCATAAGGGGTGTAGTTAGCTTGCACGAAACGAGAAACGCTGGCTTTTTCTTTCCAGTCATTACCTTTAAAGCCTTCCCAAGCTTTTTCAAACACATCTGTATTAGTTTTAACAGTCGCCATAATCAGGTTCTCCTTTATTTCTAGTAACAGTTCTTCTGTTACATTTACAACTATAGTTTAGCAAAAAGGAAACGTTTTCTGAAGTGAAAAGCTCAGTTTGACCAACATTCTTTTCTAGTACAGTTTAACAAACTTTCCTTAACTGTACTAGAAATTTGTAAATGTGGTTGAAAATCATGAAAATTGTTATAATAGATTCAGAAGTCATCAGAAAGGACGGGTTTATGCTAATTTTTCCTTTAGTTAATGATACCTCTCGAAAAATTATTCATATTGACATGGATGCTTTTTTTGCCTCAGTAGAAGAACGGGATAATCCAGACTTAAAAGGTAAACCTGTCATTATTGGTTCTGATCCACGAAAGACAGGTGGACGCGGTGTTGTTTCAACCTGTAATTATGAAGCCAGAAAATTTGGCATTCATTCTGCCATGTCCTCAAAAGAAGCCTATGAGCGTTGCCCACAAGCCGTTTTTATCTCAGGCAGTTATCACAAATACCAAACAATTGGTAGGCAAATTCGTGCGATTTTCAAACGCTATACGGATTTGGTGGAGCCTATGTCCATCGATGAGGCTTATTTAGATGTTACTGAAAATAAACTCGGCCTCACATCAGCCATTAAAATGGCCAAAATGATTCAGTATGATATTTGGCAAGAAGTCCATTTGACCTGCTCGGCAGGTGTCTCTTATAACAAATTTTTGGCTAAGCTGGCTTCGGATTTTGAAAAACCAAAGGGGCTGACCTTGATCCTACCAGAGGATGCCCAGGCTTTTCTAGAAAAACTGCCCATTGAGAAGTTTCACGGTGTCGGCAAACGCTCGGTTGAAAAATTGCATCAATTGGGTGTTTTTACGGGAGCAGATTTGTTGGAAATTCCAGAAATGACCTTGATCGACCTTTTTGGTCGTTTTGGTTATGACCTCTACCGCAAGGCACGTGGCATTTCAAATTCGCCAGTCAAACCCGACCGCATTCGCAAATCAATTGGAAGTGAGCGAACTTATGGTAAATTATTATATGAAGAAGATGATGTCAAATCGGAAATTTCAAAGAACGCTCAGCGAGTGGTTGACACGCTTCAACGTCATCATAAAGTTGGTCGGACAATTGTCTTAAAAGTGCGTTATGCGGATTTTTCAACCTTAACCAAACGAATAACCCTTGATGATGTCACCAATGATTTTGAAGTGATTGACCAAGTTGCTAAAACGATTTACGATAGCTTAGACGAGTCAAAATTGGGTGTTCGCTTGTTGGGGGTGACTGTCACAGGTTTAGAGGATAATATCCAACCCTTGAATTTATTTGACACTTAAAATACCGCCTTAGTAAGTTGCTGAGACGGTATTGATTTTTATAGATTATAATATTTATTCAGCTTCAGTAACAGCCTCGTCATTTTCCTCTTCGTCTTTATCTAACAATTGCCCTGCTTTTGCATAGACATAGCCATAAAGAGCTAGGAAAATAACTGGGAGAAGGAAAGTTGTAACTGATAATGTGCTACCTAAAACGACTGCAAGAATAATGCCCGCTACATTATAGACAACTGTGTAAATCAAACCAAGGCGGTAAGGTGTCAAACTTGGAGCATCTTCTTTGATTTTAGATAAATTTTTGAACGCTAAGAAGGCAATGGCAATATTTGCAATCAAAGCCACAATAATGATAATGAGATTCCAAATATTTGTAGTAGCCGCAATGGTTTGGTAAGTTTCTGCATCATAAACCTCTTTAAAGGTATTAAGGTTGTTAGCCAACATGACATAGCTAATAATAGCAAAGACTTTACCGAGGACTGCCAGAGCATTTATCCAGGCAATAAAGAGCGTCCAAGAACGCAATGATTGACGAATTTTTTCATAAGAAACCATCTTAAACCTCCTAAAACATAAATAAATGGTTATATTAATGTGATAATACAATTATTATAACATAAAATTTCTCTCTGTAAATAGCTTTTTATCAATATTTAGTATTTTGATAAACGTTGTTGTTTTTAGAATCAAACTATTTTAAGTGTAGCAGTTTTGAAACACTTGTACCAAATTCTGAACTATAAATAACCCCATGATTTTGAGCATCATGGGGTGGCTGTTAGCTCTTAAAAAATTGTTCAATGTCGGTTTGGGTAATACCAATCATTGGGTTGATAAATGCCAAGTTTTCTTCTGTCAAGCGATAGATTTTTGGTTCTTGCTCTGTTTGTGTTTGCTTATTTTCGGCAATATCTAGTGTCAGTTGAATGTTTTCTTCTTTAGAGATATTTGTTTGGGGAGAAGTTGGAGAGGTGATTTTCTCAGCTTCATTATCTGTTTTAGGTGATGTTTGTTGAGAAATTTCAGTTTGTGAATCACTACTTTCTTCTTGAGCGGAGCTTGTAAAGCGTTGAACAAGATAGGTGTTGCGCTTAGCGCCTTCGTTTTTGATGGCGTAATCAAAGGCGGCAATTTCCCCTAACATCACTAACTTGCTCTTAGAGCGGGTGATAGCTGTGTAAATGAGATTGCGCTGTAAGAGCCTATGACTTTGGCGAGTGATCGGCAAAATGACAACCTGGAATTCGCTCCCTTGTGATTTGTGGATTGACATGGCGTAAGCAAGGGTGATTTTATGCCATTCATTACGAGGGTAGATAACTTCGGTGCCGTCAAAAGACATGTAAAGCTCGTCTTGTTTGGATTCGGTATATTTAGCAGGAAGAAGGTCTGTAATATAGCCGATATCACCATTGAAAACATTGAGTTCAGCATCGTTGATGAGGTGGAGAACTTTGTCACCCTTACGGAAATTCATCTCACCAAAGGCAAACGAGAGTTGCTCTTTAAGCGGGTTAAGTAAATCCTGAATAATGGTATTCAGCCGATTAATCCCAGCTGCACCACGATACATTGGGGCAAGAATTTGTATTTCTTGCGGGTCAATGCCACTCTTAACAGCAGAGCTGACAATTTTAGGAATCATTTCTGGGATATATTGTGCACTGGCTTCAAAATAAGAACGGTCAGCTTTTCTATGTGTGAAGTCAGCTGGTAATGTTCCAAGTCTCATCTGATTAGCAAGTGTCACAATAGTGGAATCTTCTGACTGTCTAAAGATTTTCGTCAATGCTAGCTTAGGAAGAGCTTCAATTTTTAATAAATCAGCTAATACTTGCCCAGGACCGACAGACGGCAATTGGTCACTATCTCCAACGATGATGACTTGAGTATTGGACGAAATAGAACTAAAGAGTTGATTGGCAAGCCAAGTATCAACCATTGAAAACTCATCAATGATAATCAAGTCACAGTCGAGATAGTCATCGATAGCTTGGTAGCCATTATCACCATTTAAGCCTAAATGGCGGTGGATAGTCGCACTCGCTAAGCCTGTTAATTCATTCATACGGCGGGCAGCACGTCCTGTTGGCGCTGCTAAGATAATGGGAATATCTGTTTTATCAAGGTCAATGTGATGAAGGTCGGCGTAAGCAGCAATCAAACCGTTGATAACAGTCGTTTTTCCTGTCCCAGGCCCACCTGTCAAAATGAAGACCTTATTGTTGAGGGCTTCTTTGATCGCATTTTTTTGCACATCGTCGTAAGAAATGCCGAAAGCTTCCTCAACGTCAGCGATTTCTTCTTGCAAGTCATCATCTGAAAAGTTTTGGTCGAGTGGCGTATCAAGGATACGTGTCAGGTGTTTTTTGATACCTGATTCAGCATAGAAAAGAGTATTGTCAAAAATTTTGGTACCGACATTTTGCACCTTATCTTCAGCAATCAGCGTTGATAATTCTTTGGCAACGGCTTCAGGCTCTAACTCAACTTGCCTAGCTTCTTCAAGGGTGGTAATGGCATTTTTAAGCAAATCACGCGCTTCGACGTAAGTGTCTCCTTGCTCAATAGAAGTTTCAAAAAGAGTGTGTACGAGAGCGGCACGAAACCGCTGAGGCGCATCTGCTTTGATTCCTAATTGTTCCGCCAGTTGGTCAGCGATTTTAAAGCCGATCCCTTGAATATCTTCAACCAATTGATAGGGATTTTCTTGAATCATATCTAGGCTATCTTCTTTGTATTGATTAAAAATTTCAAAGGCAACACGATTAGTCAAGCCATACTCTGCTAATTTAGCTAAAATGAGTTCTGTGCCATAATTAAGTTTAAGCTTCCTTAAAAAATTGGTTTTATTTTCTTTTGACAGCCCAGAAATACTGTCTAATTTACGAGGGTCTTCTAGGATTTTATCAATGGTATTGTCGCCGTAAAGCTGCACAATTTTTTCAGCAGTTTTTTTACCAATGCCTTTAAAACGATCGCTTGAAAGATACTTGATCAGGCCAGAAGATGTTGGTTTGCTGCGCTCGTAACGTGTGACTTTGAGCTGTTCGCCATATTTTGGGTGTTGCGTTAATTCACCCCAAAATGTATAATTTTCTCCCTCGATAATATCAGCAATTGTTCCAGTAACAATGATTTCAACATCATCAAAGTCTGAATCAGTATCCTCAATTTCGAGTAATAAAATTTTAAAGAAATTACTGGCATTTTCAAAAATAATACGGTCAATTGTGCCAGAAAAGAAGTATTCCATAACGTGTCCTTACTTGATTACTATAATGGTTTTATTATATCATTGCTAATCAGATAAACAAACTTTTAATCGGTGGAGGTGAAGAAAAGTCTGGAACAAAGAGTCCAGACTTATTTATTAATTAATAAAGCCGATTTTTGAGAGTGGCCAGAAGCGGAATTTGACTTCACCGACGATGTCTGATTTAGAGAAAGTCCCCACTTCACGACTATCTTTTGAAACGATACGGTCGTCTCCGAGGAGATAATATTGTCCTTTTGGAACTGTAACTGTAAACTCGGTATTGCCATCACTATCAGTTGTGAAAGCCTCTGAGCTTTCAGCTAACTCTTGGAATAAGGTATTGTAGGAATAAGTATCTTGCAGTTGGTCGTCCTCAAAGGCTTTTTTATATTCGTCTAAGTAGTCCTCATCAACTTCTTTGCCATTAACGTAGAGGACATCGTTTTTATAAGTAATGGTATCGCCTGGCATACCAATCACACGTTTAACGATTTCTTTTGTCTCGCCGTCCTCGGTTTCTTTAGCAACAACGATGTCAAAACGGTCAATAGATGTGGTTGATAGGACAATAAGACGCTCACCGTCAGCTAACGTTGGATCCATTGAATGACCGTCAACTTTTACAGGTTGCCAAATAAAGGCACGACTAAGTATAAGAATAAGAAAGAAAAGGATTAGTGGTCCCCATTCTTTAATAAAGTGTTTCATAAATCTTCCTCTACTTTTATTTTTTTAATAATGCTTGCGCTTTTTGGGTATTTGCAAAATGAAGCTTGGCAGTATGTTCTAAGCCAGACATGCCATAGGCTGCTAAAATTTGACTCGCGACTTTATCTGACTGGCTACCAGCACCGCTTGGAAGTTTGTATTGCACCTCTTGGCTAAGTTTGTCGAGATTTTCTAAGAAAAGGTTGCGAGCGATGATTGAGCTGACGGCAACTGCCAGATATTTTCCTTCGGCTTTTTCTTCGAGTGTCAGCGGATTAGCAAATTGATTGGCTTCATTTTTAAGGTATTTTTGATAATTTTGCCGACTGGTAAAAGCATCGATAACAATTTTTTCAGGCTTGACACCGTCTTTTAGAAGTAGATAAATCGATTGATTGTGAAGAGCTACCTTGACAGAGACGGCGTTGTGCATTTTTCCTTTACCGACGACTTGGTTGTATTTTTGTGGGGACAATAGCAGAGCTTTATGCTTGATATTGTTTTCTAAGATTGGGGCGATTTGACGGATTTTGCTATCTGTTAAGTTCTTGGAATCATCTACTCCAAGCTTTTTAAGCAGGGCATGGTCATCAGGGGTCACAAAGCTAGCAACAACAGCCAGTCCACCAAAATAAGACCCATTACCCACCTCATCTGAGCCGATAAGGGGCATATTCTGACCACTAACGGTGTCACTTGTTGACTGACTAGCTGATTGATAGCTAAATTGTTCAGCGATAGTTTCCGCATTTGCGCCCTGAAAGACGACTTTGCCAGATGTGTAAACAAGAACCGTAACCCCCTTTACTTTTGCCACAAAAGTGACATAGGGATTGTTATTGTTGACTTGCTGGCTAGTCAGTGCCTTTATCAGATTTTGCAAATCATCTTTACCCATTTTCATAACAATGGTATTCATAATTTTATTTTATCATAAAAACGCTCTAAGAGGGCAAAACAGCTGGCAGAAAGTGAGATTTTTCCGTGCTTACATTTTACGAAATGCTTATTTTAAGGTATAATATCAAAGAGGTGACTATATGAAAAGTAAAAATCGTTATAAATTCGTCTTTGGTGACAAACCACTCACATTGACAACGGATAAGGATAATCTCTTCATGGAAGAGGTTGAGCGTGTAGCTAAAGAAAAATATCATACTATCAAGGAAAAATTACCGCAAGCTGATAATGAAACGATTGCCATTTTGATGGCCATCAATTCGCTTTCTACTCAGCTTAGTCGTGAAATTGAAGTTGAAAAGATGGAAAAAGAATTGACGGCTCTTCGTTCTGAAGCGATTGTAGATATTAAGGAGAAAGCCAGCAAGTCTGATTCCGATGAGGATTAATGATGTTATCAATTCTTCTTGTATTGATTTTAATCTGGCATTTTTATATCGGTTATTCACGTGGGATTATTTTGCAAACCTACTATTTTATAGCAAGTATTGTCTCACTTGTGATTGCTAGCCAGTTTTATCAAACATTAGCTGAAAAAATAACGCTGTGGATTCCCTATTCTAATGCTAGTCAGGGAGCAACGGTGAATTTTTTCACGGACGTTAATATTTTTGATTTAGACCAAGTTTATTATGCAGGAGTAGCTTTTACAGCCATTTATGTGGTGGTTTATTTGCTTTTTCGTTTCATCGGTATTTTGGTGCACTTGGCGCCAATCAATCACTTTGATAATGTTAAAATGAATTGTGTCAGTGGTGTTTTAGCGATTTTAGTCACACTGATATTTTTCAATCTTGTATTGACAATATTAGCGACTGTTCCTATGACGACGGTGCAAAATAGTCTATCAGGCAGCTTTCTTGTGCGCGTGATTGTCAATGATTTGCCACCTTTATCGAATATGATAAAAGCGTTATGGGTAACAGCAATTCTAGGATAATAAAGGAGTCTGGGGTAAATCACCTCAGACTTGTTCAATATATAATAAAAGCATCAGCGTACCTAGGAAGCACGAGAAAAGTTAGGTTTTTGGTATAATAAAGATATGAACAACAGAATTTTAGAACAGTTAGAATTTGATAAAGTCAAGCAACTTTTTGCTGGCTATTTACAGACTGAGCAAGGCCAAGACGAGTTACGTAAACTTGAGCCAATGACTGAGCCTGACCGCATTTCACGTTCCTTTGATGAAATGTCGGACATGGAACAGATTTTCATTGAACACCATTCTTTTGGAATGGGTAGTTTGCGTGACATTTCTGAAAGTATGCGTCGCTTGGAATTGGATGCTGACGTTAATATCTCAGAAATTATCGACATCAAGAAAGTTTTGCAAGTCTCAGCTGAAATCAAGCATTTTTATCATGATTTGGAAAATGTAGACTTGTCTGCATTAAATACTCTTTTTGAGAAGATTGAATTGTTGCCAAGTCTGCAAGGTAGCTTACAAGCGATTAATGACGGTGGTTTCATTGAAAATTTTGCAAGTTCAGAATTGGACCGTATTCGTCGCCAAATCAATCATGACGAAGGTAGAGTTCGTCAAATTTTGCAGGATATTTTGAAAAAACAAGCTGAACATTTGACAGAGACTTTGATTGCTAGTCGTAATGGTCGTGCGGTTTTGCCTGTGAAAAATAGCTACCGCAACCATATTTCAGGGGTTGTGCATGATATTTCGGCATCAGGAAGTACGGTTTACATTGAACCGCGCGCAGTAGTGCAACTTAATGAAGAAATCACGCAATTGCGAGCAGATGAGCGTCACGAAATGGCACGTATTTTACGTGAATTGTCACATATGCTTCGCCCACATACTAATATTATTCGTAACAATGCCTGGGTTTTAGGGCATTTGGATTTTGTTCGTGCTAAGTTCCTCTTCATGCAGGAAAACAAGGCAATCGTGCCACAATTATCAGCAGATAAAACCGTGCAACTCTTACAAGCTCGCCACCCGCTTTTGACCAATCCAGTCGCCAATGACCTTCATTTTCTTAACGAATTGACCGTTATTGTCATTACAGGCCCAAATACTGGTGGTAAGACAGTCATGTTGAAAACATTGGGCTTAGCGCAGCTTATGGCACAATCAGGTTTGCCAATCTTGGCTGACAAGGGGAGTAAGGTCGCCGTATTTAATGAGATTTTTGCAGATATTGGCGATGAGCAATCTATCGAACAAAGTTTGTCAACATTTTCAAGTCATATGACAACTATTGTTGAGATTTTGGCAGCAGCAGATAAAGATAGTCTTGTCTTGGTCGATGAATTGGGAGCAGGGACTGACCCACAAGAAGGTGCCAGTCTTGCCATTGCTATTCTTGAACACCTTCGCCTCATGGAAATTAAAACCATGGCAACGACACATTATCCAGAATTGAAAGCTTACGGTATTGAGACAGAATTTGTGGAAAATGCCAGCATGGAATTTGATACAGAGACCTTAAGTCCAACTTATCATTTTATGCAAGGTGTACCAGGGCGTTCCAATGCCTTTGAAATTGCTCGTCGTCTTGGATTAGCAGAGATTATTATCAATGAAGCAGAGCGTTTGACAGACTCTGATACGGATGTTAACCGCATCATCGAGCGTTTGGAAGAACAAACCCATGAAAGCCGTAAACGACTTGACCATATTAAAGAAGTGGAACAAGACAATCTCAAATTCAACCGTGCGGTCAAGAAACTTTATAACGAATTTTCACATGCCAAGGACAAAGAACTTGAAAAAGCTAGCGCCAAAGCGCAAGAAATTGTGGCTAAAGCCATGGCAGAGAGTGAAGAAATTCTCAAAAATCTTCATGATCGAGCAAGCCTTAAACCGCATGAAGTGATTGAAGCCAAAAGTCAGCTGAAAAAATTGACGCCTGAAGTTGATTTGTCGAAAAATAAAGTCCTCAAGAAAGCTAAAAAACTGCGCGCACCGCGCGTGGGTGATGACATTGTCGTCACAGCTTACGGACAACGTGGAACATTGGTTAACCAAGGGAAAAACGGAAAATGGGAAGTACAAGTTGGTCTTATTAAAATGACACTGAAAGAGGACGAATTTACCCTTGTTAAAGTTCAAGAGGAAGCCCATAAACCGAAGAAAAAACAAGTCAATGTGGTCAAGAAAAGCAAAAAATCAGCTGGTCCACGTGCCCGCCTTGATCTTCGTGGTAAACGCTATGAAGAAGCCATGCAAGAATTGGATGACTTTATCGACCAAGCCTTGCTAAATAATATGGCACAAGTCGATATTATTCACGGTATCGGAACAGGTGTTATCCGTGAAGGTGTCACAAAATACCTTCGCCGCAACAAACACGTCAAATCATTTGGTTACGCCCCACAAAACGCAGGTGGCAGCGGCTGCACCATTGCAAATCTAGGATAATTGTTCTCCTGTCCATTTGTTAGATAAAGCGTTTAGCCAATTGTGGGAGGTCTAGAATAGCAAGTTGGATAGTCTATGCCTAAAGCTTTAGCAAGCAAACGAAAGGCAAATGATAAATAGAATCCTAAAAAATAAAGAACAAAAGCAAGTTATTAACAAGCCTTACCTTGCAAGATATTTTATCAAAGGGTCTCCTAGAATTTCAAAAAGGAAGACATCAACTGATTATCAATACGTCACGCATTGAACACGTTTTTATGAATCAAGCCATACTAGCTGATACGTTAGAAGCAGAAACTGTGATGTCGCAAATGACGATAGGAGGCAGTAGGAAATGAAAAGCTAAGGCTGCAGTTTGACATTAAAAATCTTAAGGCCGTACAGATGGATTGATAACGGTAATGATACCTTTAGCTATGATTGTAGTGACTAAGGCAATGATGGATTGTTCAACATCATTCTAGGAAGCCCAGCATAGAGGACAAATATCAAGCTTTTGGTTATCAAATCTATGTCACGGCTAAGATTATCGTCTAGTTAAGATACACTAAAGTCTGGAACAAAAGTTCCAGCTTTTTTATTGCTATTGGTATTCGTTGCAAGAAGCAGTCGTTGGGACAAGGACAATCTGGGACTAGAGCTTACGGCTACTAGTGAGAATATCAAAGAGACGGTAGCCAACTTGGTCAGCCTAAGCATTCCCAGGCAAAGGCTTCAATGCCTTAAAAGCTTACCTACCGATTTCCCCCATTCTTAATGGCTTTGACGTTTGCAAATCACTTCTCACACGCTGAACACCTAGTTTCTCCCTTTTTGGTATTAAGCTTTGCTTGGATTTGATATCCTAGCTCAAAGCTTCCTCCTAAAATTTCTTGATGGGGCTGGGATAAAACGGTTTTGATTTTTGAAAAGGCTTAGAGCTATTTTTCACATGAAAAACTTGACTTGCCTAGAAAATTTGGGTATAAAATAGAAAAGAAAGGTTGTGAAGTAAATGAAAGTGACGATGAAAGAGGTTGCAGAGTTAGCGGGAGTGGGTCTTGGAACGGTTTCTCGTGTTGTCAATGGTATTAAGGTAAAAGAGGAGACTTACCTAAAAGTTCAAGCGGCGATTGAAGCCCTACAATATCAGCCTGATGAGTATGCACGTGGCTTAAAAATGAATAAAAGCAATGTGATTGCCTTGATCATCCCGACGATTTGGCACCCATTTTTTGCAGAATTCGCCTATCATGTTGAAAAAGAACTCAGTAAGCGGCATTATAAACTGTTTATCTGTAATGCTGAGGAAAATGGCCAGAAGGAGTTTGAATACCTGCAAATGCTAGAAAAAAATAAGGTTGATGGGATTATCGGCATTACCTATTCCGATATTGATCAATATGTCTCATCTAAATTGCCTTTTGTCAGTATCGATAGGCATTTCTCGGAAAAAATTCCCTATGTAACAGCAGATAATTACAGTGGCGGAAAATTGGCAGCAACTATCCTACTGGAAAAGGGGGCAGGCCATTTTGCCTACATTGGTGGTACCAATCGCTATGAAAATGAAACGATTTTCCGAAAAGAAGGCTTTTATGATGCTCTCAAGGAGGCAGGTCTCTCGGTGAAAAAACTGGATATGTTGGAACCTATCGAAGATTTGGAAGGAAAGATTGAGGCTTTCTTACTTGAAAATCCCGAGATTGATGGTATTTTTACGGTGAATGATTTTATGGCTATGAGTGTGATGAAAGTGAGTCGAACTTTGGGACGATTTGCCCCAAAAGATTATCAGATAATTGGTTTTGATGGACTGAAAGCAGCGTCAGATCAAGCGTATTTTTTATCAACGATTGCCCAGCCGATAGAAGCGATGGCACAGTCAGCCGTAGGTCTTTTAATGGATGTCATGGATAAGCAGGTAAAAGAGACCAGAATTGTCCTTCCTGTCTGGTTTGAAGAAGGTGGCACCACAAAATAAAAAATTTTTTTCAAAAAGGCTTGACAAACATTTTGGAATCGATTACAATAATGATAACAAAAACTTGAAACGTTTCCAAAACAACAAGGCACCAAGCCTTTCTATTTTTAACATAAACTTGAAACGTTTCCAAAACAAGGAGGGTACATAGATGAACCTTTTGAAAAAAGCTGGGATTGTAGTGGCACTCTTTTCCACAGTGGTTTTAACAGCATGTGGAAATAGTAGCGGAAAAACGACTTCTGGTGACGGAGATAAAGATACAGTTACTCTTTGGGTACAATACTCAGAAGAGTCGGCTGAGGGGCAAGTTATGTCTCAGTCAATCGAAGATTTCAATGAGACAAATGGCAAAGGATATACTGCTAAAGTAGAGTATATTCCACGTAGTGGCTCTGGAGGTGGTTATGAAGATAAGGTCAATGCTGCGCTGACGACTAACACTTTGCCAGATGTACTGACTCTTGATGGTCCAAATACAGCAGCCTATGCCAAATCAGGGATCATTGCTCCAATTGATGATTATGTTACCGAAAAAGATGATTTACTGCAAAGTATCATTGATGAAGGGACTTATGATGGTAAACTATACTCATTAGGCTATTCAGAGTCTGGTGTAGGGATTTTCTATAATAAGAAAATGCTGGAAGATGCGGGAGTTGATATCGAAAGCCTCCCGACGGTTGAAAACCCATGGACCTATGATCAGTACAATGACTTATTTAAGACTCTGACAGAGTATTATAATAAACCAGCTATTGATGTTGGTTTTGATGATCATTCAGAGTGGCTCATGTATGCCTTCACACCGTTTGTTTGGTCATCAGGAGGAGATGTAGTCAATGAGGATGGAACAAAATCTTCTGGGACATTTAATAATAAAGAATCGGTAGAAGCCTTTACCTTTATTCAAGGATTGATTAAAAATGGCTACTCTACCATTACGCCAGAAAAAAATGGCTTCCAGACAGGTGTCTATCCTTTGAAGATGACTGGATCATGGACCATGCAAGAAATGGATAGTCAATACACAGATGTGGAATACGGTGTCCTTCCGTTACCAGTGTCTCCAACTACAAAGAAATTAGTATCACCAACGGGTAGTTGGGCGTATGGTATGAGTGCAACCACAGAAAAAAAAGAGGCGGCAGGAGCATTGATTGATTTCCTTGGCTCTGAACAGGAAGTATATGATATGAGTATTGGGAACTCTGTCTTACCTTCACGTAAATCAGCTGCCGAACGCTTGTCCACGGAAGTCTCTGAACAAATGAAAGTTCTCTTGGTTCAGAACTCAGCAAGTGGTCATGCACGCCCAGTATTGGTCAATTATCCACAAATTAGTCGTATTGTTCAAGATACGGTAACAGAAGTAACCTATGTTGATCAAAATACAGATGTTGAAACCTTGCTTAAAACAAAAGCAAAAGAGATTGATTCATTGTTACCATAAGAAAATGTGGGTTGTCTATATAGAGTGTTTGAAAGTAGATAACTTATATCTTTAATTGAAGGAGTGTTTTAAATGAATGCTAAAACAAAAGAATCTTTTATGGGATATCTATTTCTCTCCCCAGCTATGATTATTTTGGGACTATTCCTCTTCTTACCCACTTTGTTATCCATCTACTACGCATTTACCAATTATTATTTGCTGACACCAGATGCAACGCAATTTATAGGTTTTGATAATTTTGTCAAATTATTTAGTGATCCCTTATTTATGCAAAGTTTGAAGAATATTGGACAATTCGTTATTTTTATTATTCCTATACAGCTAGGCTTGGCTTTGGGATTAGCTCTTTTGGTTAATAATAAGCGAAAATCAACTATTTTCTTTAAGGTTGCCTTTTTTGCACCTGTAGTGATGTCACTGGTCGTTGTATCTGTTTTATGGCTCGTTTTACTCAATCCATCTAGTGGGCTAATTAATTCTATTTTAGCAAGCATAGGGATTTCCCCGCAGCCTTTCTTGACTAGTCCTGATCAAGCAATGTATGTCATTATTGCAGTGTCAGCTTGGCAAGGAGCAGGTTATCAAATGTTGATCTTTTTGGCAGGACTACAAAATATTCCAGCCTCTATATATGAAGCTGCCAGTATTGATGGCGCTAGTAAATGGAATCAATTTATCAATATTACCTTACCGATGTTGAAACCAACCTCTATTTTGATTTTGACAACTACCTTAATTGACGCTTTCAAGTTGGTTATCCAGCCAATGGTTATGACGCAAGGTGGGCCACTAAATTCAACGTTGACACCTGTTTACTATATTTACCGAACAGGTTTTACGGATAGGAGTGTTGGCTATGCCAGCTCAATTACTGTCATTTTTGGAGCTATTATCATTATTTTCACACTATTACAACGTAAATTGACAGGAGATGAGGGATATTATGAATAAAAAGATTAGTTGCACCATTTATTTTCTTTTGACCTTGCTCTTAGCACTTTTGTTTATCTTTCCTCTGGTATGGATGGTGGCTTCTTCTATGAAGACTGAGCAGGCTGTTTTTCAAGATTTAGGAACTTGGCAATCCTTTTTGCCTTCCTTTAATCCAGCCGATTGGTTTAAGCCTTATCAAGATATTTCTAGTCGCTTTAATCTTTTTCAATACATTGCTAACAGCATTTTTTATGCGACTTGTGTGACGGTGGGTTCTATCTTGGTTAATTCACTCGCTGGCTATGCCTTTGCAAAGTTTGATTTTAAGGGTAAAAAGATTTTATTTGCTCTCATGTTAGCTTTGTTGGTTATTCCAGCTGAAACCATCATGATTACTAAATTTTCGATTGTTCAGAAATTAGGACTCTTGAATACTCGGCTAGCCGTTATTTTACCAGCTTTATCCGCTCCACTTTTTATCTATATGTTTAGACAATTTTTCAAGGCTGTAAACAATGAGATTTTAGAAGCTGCAAGAATTGAAGGAGCCTCTCATTTCAGAATTTTTTGGAATATCATGTTGCCTTTATCTAAACCAGCTATTGCAACAGTAGGAACGCTTTCTTTCATCGGTAGTTGGAATGATTATATCTGGCCCCTTATGGTATTAACCAACACTAGTGATTTTCCTTTACAGGTGGCTATTACCAATATTAATAACACGCAACCGACCTATACGAATCAGATTATGGCTATGTTAACCATTTCAACGATTCCATTGATTTTAATTTATGTCTTTTTCCAAAAATATCTAGTTCAAGGTTTAGGAAGTACAGGAACGGGGGTTAAATAAAGATGTCAGAAAAATACACTGTTGAACGTGCCAATGACTTTATTGCCAGACAAAAAGCGACAGTTACTACTACCTACAAACCGACCAAGCACTTTAGTGCTGAAATTGGTTGGATCAATGATCCAAACGGCTGTGTTTTTTTCCGTGGTGAGTATCATCTCTTTTATCAGTTTTACCCCTATGATAGTGTCTGGGGTCCCATGCATTGGGGGCATGCTAAGTCAAGGGACCTTGTTAATTGGGAGCATCTGCCAGTCGCTCTGGCTCCAGACATGCCTTATGATAAGGACGGCTGTTTTTCGGGCTCTGCCATTGTCAGAGATGATGTTTTGTGGCTCATGTATACAGGAAATATTGTGACTGAAGATGGCTCAATCCTTCAGGTTCAGAATATGGCCTATTCAGAAGATGGAGTGACCTTTACAAAAATCGCTGAAAATCCAGTAGCAACAGGGGATTGTTTACCAGCCGAACTCATAGCAACAGATTTTCGTGATCCGAAGATCTTCAAAAAAGACAGTCGCTATTATGCTGTTGTGGCAGCGAAACATCAAGAAGGTGTGGGGACAATTGTCTTGTTGGGTTCTGATGATTTGAGGCATTGGTCTTTTGAGTCTATCTTTCTCAAAGGAAAGCCCAAGCAAGGCATAATGTGGGAGTGTCCAGACTATTTTGTCCTTGATGGCAAAGATATCCTAGTAATGTCCCCCATGCGTTTTGAGCGTACGGCCTATGATTATCGCAACCTTAACTCATCAGTGGTGATGACAGGACAGGTAGACTGGCGGAGTAAAACCTTCGTTGTGGAAGATGTTCGTGAACTGGATCATGGTCATGATTTCTATGCACCGCAGAGTCTAGAGGACGCACAAGGGCGTCGCATTGCGATTGCTTGGGTACACACATGGGGGAGAAATTTTCCGCCGCATGATTTAGGGCACAGGTGGGCTGGTAGCATGACGCTTCCCAGACAGCTAAAATGGCAGGAAGGTCGTGTTATCCAGAAAGTATTACCCGAAAGCTTAGCTGATCTGCCTATACTTGAAATCGGTCAAGACATAGTAGAGGCAGGTTATCTGCAACTCTTGATTAAGCAGTCTGTGTCTTTGATTTTGGGAACTGAGGAAGATTACCTAACCTTTGGCTATGATGAGAAAGAAGGAGTGGTCTATATTGATCGCAGCCACCTGCTCAAGCAACCAAAAGGTGAGGAAACGTGGGATATGAGCCGTCGTGCGGTGCCTATTCGTGCAGAGAGTTTAGTGATTATTATTGATCACAATACGCTTGAAATCTTTGTTAATGATGGTCAAGAAAGCCTAACATCGGCCTATTATATTGAAGGCAGTCAGCGACTCAGACAAGCTTAAACGAATCAGCTAGTCCTACTTAGCTGATTCGTTTTACTGTTTTTGCCTGATTTTGAGAAGGTTATGGCTTGTGAATACAGATTCCTAGAAAAGTAACAGTAGTGCCCCACAAACGCCCCCTATTAGGAAGCCAACAATAACATCACGAGGATAATGTACACCGCCTAAAACGCGGCAAAGTGCAATCACTAGGGATAGCATCAGAAAGAAAATGCCCAAAATAAGGTTCAACCGTAAAATAGCCATGCTGATTATGGTTGCCGAAAAGACATGACGACTTGGCATAGATTGCCCCTTAGTAGTTTTTAAAATAAGGGGAGTAATATCCCAAGTCTCGTAAGGTCGAGGGACGTTGAGGCGTTTACGCACCATTGACACTAGCAGAAACGAAATAGCTGGAATCAGAATGAAAGCAGGCAACCTATTTGCTTGAGTGGCAAAAAGATAAAGCAACATTAAGGGATAAGTCAGATACATGATTTTTGTTAATAAACTGTTGACAACTTGCAGGCAACGAGTGGCAGTTGGCTTATTCTGAAAATTTCGTGTTAGCTTGTTATAAAATGTAGCGTAATTTTTCATCATAGTCCTTTCGTGTTCTAATAGCCTTATTATAGCATAGATAGAGGATAGTTAGCTGCCTTCAAAGTGCTTTTCCGTAGCGATTAGTTGTCAAATCAATAATTTTCTCGTAAAATAGGCTCATAAACTAGTAGAAAAGGAAGACCTTTAGATGGTTTGATTGGTGGCTATTTTCTAATGCCCCCGCTCAGAGCAACTAGAGGTCAAAGGTAATAAGATTATGACACATCACATTACAGATGCGACATTTGAAGCAGAAACAAGTCAAGGACTTGTCCTTATTGACTTTTGGGCAACTTGGTGTGGGCCTTGCTTGATGCAAGCGCCAATTTTGGAACAATTGTCAGAAGAAATCGATGAAGACGAACTTAAAATCGTCAAAATCGATGTTGATGAAAATCCAGAAACCGCACAAAAATTTGGTATTATGTCAATTCCAACACTACTTTTCAAAAAAGATGGCGAAGTTGTCAAACAAGTGGCTGGTGTGCATACCAAAGAACAAATTAAAGAAATCGTTGCTGAATTAAGTTAATGATAGGGTCAGGGGAAGCTCTGACCTCTTTTTTATCGATTAATGCTCTTTTTCCTTGACTTGGAGTTACCTCAAAGGTATATAATAGTCATATCAAGGAATGAAGCTCTGACAAGGTCTGCCTCTAGTTAGTGTTATCACTCATAAAAGAGAGGCTTGGTGTCCATTGCCCCTCCCTAAATAATTGGTGAGCATAGGGAACTTGTCAGTCAGAGCGTTTATCCCAAATTTTAGAAAGGAAAGGTTCGATTGTCATGTTTGGTATGATAATTGAACCCGCCCTACCGACTGTGTAAAAAAGATAAATCTTCCTAGATGCAAGCATCGTTGGTCGATTTCCTATTTTTACTTTGTCGCATACGGGCTCGGTATCTTATTTATGAAATCTGCTATTTTTGAAAAAGCTGGTCTGATGACTGTTGAAGAAGTGGCTAAGCCAACTTTGCAAGCTGACGATGATGTTATTATCAAGGTTGTTCGTGCTTGTGTCTGCGGTTCTGACCTTTGGTCTTATGCTAATGGTGATGAAAAAGCTGCACACTCTGAAAACTCAGGTCACGAAGCTCTTGGTATTGTTGAAGAAGTTGGTTCTGCCATTACGACCGTACAACCTGGTGATTTTGTCATCGTGCCATTTACGCACGGTTGTGGGGAATGTGATGCTTGCCGTGCTGGTTTTGACGGAACGTGTGATAACCACCCTGGCCACACAAACTGGTCTTCTGGTTTCCAATCAGAATATATCCGTTTCCACCATGCTAACTGGGCATTGATTAAAATTCCTGGGCAACCGTCTGATTATTCAGAAGGCATGCTAAAATCCCTCCTCACTTTGGCTGATGTTATGCCAACAGGTTACCATGCTGCGCGTGTTGCCGACGTAAAACGTGGCGATAAAGTCGTTGTTATTGGTGATGGAGCGGTTGGGCAATGTGCCGTTATTGCGGCGAAAATGCGCGGCGCTTCTCAGATTGTCTTGATGAGCCGACACGAAGATCGTCAACAAATGGCGCTTGCTTCAGGAGCTACCGCCGTCGTTGCTGAACGCGGTGAAGAAGGCATTGCTAAGGTTCGTCACATTTTAGGCGGTGGCGCTGACGCTGCTCTTGAATGTGTGGGGACACAAGCCGCTATCGAGCAAGCTCTTGGTGTTATCCACAATGGCGGACGTGTTGGATTTGTTGGTGTCCCTCATTACAATAACCGTCCGCTAGGGTCAACCTTTGCCCAAAACATCACTATCGGTGGCGGTTCAGCCTCTGTCACTACTTACGACAAACAAGTCCTTCTCAAAGCAGTCCTTGACGGTGACATCAACCCAGGTCGTGTCTTTACAAATACTTATCGCTTGGACGACATCAACCAAGCCTACAAAGACATGCAAGACCGCAAAGCCATTAAATCATTGATTGTCATGGACTAATCATACAGAAAGAGTCTACCCCAAAAATAACTAAATAGCCAATAACTCTTCCCCTATTCCAGATGATACCTTCTTGTTTGACTACTCGTTATTTTTTATTAGTGTTTTGCACGATTATTTAGCTAAAGAGGATGATGACGACTTGTTAAGGGATTTATATCCTATTGCTAAGAAGCAAATAAATACCAGTTTGACCTACATGCAAGAAGATGGTAAGGTTTGTGCCGATGACACTTATCCTGTTTTTGTAGACTGGTCAACGGAATTTGATAAGACAACATGTCTGCAAGCCATTATGATTTACGTTTTACGACAATTTATCGAGCTAGCTCAAAAAGCGGGAGATTTTGGGATGACTGGCTACTATGAGTCTGTTTTAGAGAAGCTAGTCAATTATTTCTAAAAATAATTTATTTGATTCGAAAAAAAATCTATTCAAGACGGAAAAAGTTGAGTATAATATAGCTAGTCAAGTTTGGATGGTTTTAGCGGGTGTTTTTCCTAAAGAAATGAATCGGAAAATTATGATGACGACAATCGAAACATTATTCCCAATAACAAATATAGCGACACCGTATATGTATCATCATGTGACAGAAGCTTTGTTTCTTGCTGGTTTAAAAGAAGAAGCTACTAAGCTAATGAAAAACTATTGGGGGCAGATGATTGCTCTCGGTGCAGATACTTTTTGGGAAGCTTTTGATCCAGATAAGCCTGATTATTCACCATATGGTAGTCCGATTATTTCTAGCTATTGCCATGCTTGGAGTTGTACCCCGGTTTATCTGATTTCGAAATACTTACATCAGGAGGAATAAGTGATGGCAGATTATTTGGCAGTGGATGTTGGTGGGACGGAGATTAAGTATGGGGTGATAAGCTCAGATGGTCATCTCAAAGAAAGTCAGAAGCAGCCAACCCCAGATAATTTACGTGCCTTTACCCAGCTTATCCAGTCCTTGATAGATCACTATCATGAGCAGGTTTCTGGCTACGCCTTTAGTGTCCCTGGTAAAATTGACACTAAAACAGAGACGATCTCTTTTGGAGGAGCGCTGACTTATCTCGATGGGGTTTGCATGCCAAAGGCACTAGAAACATATGGTAAAGGTCTGTCAGTTCAAAACGATGGGAAGGCGGCAGCATTGGCAGAACTTTGGCTTGGAAATCTTAAAGGAATTGACAACGGTGTAGCAATGATTTTAGGAACTGGTGTCGGTGGAGGAATTATTCTAGACGGTCAACTGCGACTTGGCCCCCATTTCCAAGCTGGGGAGTTTAGCTTTATGTCATCTGATTATAGTGCTGATGACTATGCCTGTGCTGGCTTTACCAATTCTGCTGTTGGTATGGTTAAGCGTATTAATAGGACACTTGGATCTGATAATATAGGAGATGGCAAGGCAGCATTTGCGGCTATTCATGCTGGTAATAAACAAGCTGTTTCTATCTTTGAAGCCTACTGTCAGGCTATCGCCAATCAAATTCTCTCCATTCAAGGCATTTTGGATGTCAAAAGATTTGTCATCGGCGGGGGCATTAGTGCTCAAACCATTCTGATTGACGAAATTAACCGTCAATTTAAGGCGCTTATCACATCTAACCCGATCCTAGACGTTAATATGCCAAAAGATATTGAGATTATGGCAACAAGATTTGGTAATGATGCCAATCTCTATGGTGCTCTGTATCATTTTTTACAAAAGCAGAAAGCCAATGATGACGAATTGTTAGAGACTACAAAAAAGCTGATTGACAACATGGGGGTGTCAATCAGCTTTCTTGTTTAAAAAGAGAGTTTGTCTGCCTTTATTTTGGCCATTAGAAGTAGTATAATGATAACTTAAGTTAGCAATAGAAAAGGACACTAAGGATGCAGTTTTACAATTTAGACTATATCACACAACATCAATCATTTAACCTTGTCGTTCGATCAGTGATATTGATTATCCTACTTGTGGTTGTCATACTCACTAGCTTTCATTATATGCGTAATCGACTGAAAACCCGCTTACGTGATATTAGTATTGGCCTTGTTATTTTGATGGTTATTCTTTTGGGCATCCAAATTGAAGATTACATGCAAAATAATCACGATTTTTCCCAATCGCAAGTGCTTGTGAGATTTATTGAAAGTGTCGCAACAGATAATAAGCTGTCATCAGATGATGTACTGGTGAACTCGACGACCTTAAAAGATGGGATGATTGTTCGTTACAATGAGGAAGATTATACCGTTCATCTCAATACTGATAATAATTCGTATACCTTGGAGCGTACCCATGTCATAGACCACAATGTTTATATCAACGGAGGAAAATAGCCCATGGATTTTTATGTGTTAACTGCTGTCAAATTTATTTTGGGGATACTAGTGATGATTTTGCAGATTAATATTTTAGGAAAATACGAATTTGCGGTCAACACCCCCCTTAATCAAATTCAAAATTATGTCCTTGGTGGGATTATCGGAGGTGTCATTTACAATAGCTCGATCTCCATCTTGACCTTTCTCATTATTTTGTTGATTTGGTCCTTGGTAGTCATTATTGTCAAGTTGTTTATCAATCATCGCCTCATCAAATCATTAGTCGTTGGAAATCCTGTGATTTTGATTAAAAATGGGAACGTTAATGTTGAAAATTGTGCGCAAGTTGGGCTATCGGCAGACCAGTTAATGTTGCATTTGCGTACCGAAGGATTGACCTCAACGAAAGATGTTAAAAGTGCGATTTTGGAGCCAAATGGCAAGCTAACCATTTTAGATAAGAATTCTGAAAATCCCAAATTTCCAGTCATTAGCAATGGTCGCATTAATAACGATGTCTTAGAATTAATTGGTCGAGATGAGCAGTGGCTAGTAGCAATGCTAGATCAACAAGGATTCAAAGCCCCAAAAGACATTTTTCTAGCAGAATATGTCAACAAACAGCTCTACCTAGTCCCTTACCCACAAAACTAAGGTTATCTTCTTTCCCCACTTGTTAACGGATAGGGTGGATAATTGCTATCGGGCTTAGGTCATCTAAGGTCAGTGATACTATCTGTTGCTGATTTATGGTAAAATGTAAGATAAAGTATGCATAGAAGAGGAATAGTATGGCTAAAGAACAACAACAAAGAGCAGAGTTACATCGTCGTATTTGGGCGATAGCTGATGATGTTCGAGGGGCAGTTGATGGCTGGGATTTTAAACAATATATATTAGGGATTTTATTTTATCGATTTATCTCAGAAAATATTTCAGACTATTTTGATAGGGCTGAACATGAAGCTGGCGACGAGGAGTTTAGATATGCCGATCTAAGTGATGATGACGCATTAGAAGATTTTAAACCTGGAACTGTTGATGAAAAAGGATTTTTTATATTGCCATCACAGTTATTTGAAAATGTTATCAAAACAGCTGAATCGAATGACAATTTGAATACCGATTTAGCAGCTATTTTTAAGGAAATAGAATCTTCATCCATTGGGCATCCATCAGAAAATGATATAAAAGGGCTTTTTGATGATTTAGATACAACATCAAATCGTCTTGGAGCTACTGTAGCTGAAAAGAATAGACGTTTAGCATCTATTTTAAAAGGAATTGCTGACATTAATTTTGGTAATTTTGAGGAAAATGATATTGATACTTTTGGGGATGCTTATGAATTTCTTATTTCAAACTACGCTTCTAATGCTGGAAAAAGTGGCGGAGAATTCTTCACCCCTCAAACGGTATCAAAACTTTTAGCTAGGCTAGTGATGGTTGGAAAAGAAAAAATCAATAAAGTCTATGATCCCACATGTGGTTCAGGGTCACTTTTGCTTCAAATGAAAAAACAGTTTGAGGATCACATCCTTGAAGAAGGCTTTTTTGGACAAGAAATTAACATGACCAATTATAATCTGGCCCGTATGAATATGTTTCTTCATAATATTAATTATAATCATTTTGATATTCGAAGAGGTGATACGTTATTAGAACCTAAACATATGGATGAGCGCCCTTTTGACGCTATTGTGTCTAACCCACCCTATTCGATCAAATGGGTAGGTGATGCAGACCCTACTTTGATTAATGATGAACGTTTTGCTCCTGCTGGGAAATTAGCACCTAAATCTAAAGCAGATTTTGCCTTTATCATGCATAGTCTTAATCACTTATCCAATAAGGGTCGAGCTGCTATTGTTTGTTTTCCAGGGATTTTTTATCGAGGTGGAGCTGAGAAAACGATTCGTCAATATTTAGTAGATAACAACTTTGTTGAGGCGGTAATTGCTTTACCAGATAATCTTTTCTTTGGAACTAGTATTTCAACCTATATTTTAGTTCTAGCTAAGAATAAGTCTCAAGATAAAACACTGTTTATTGATGCTAGTCAATGTTATGAGAAAGAAACAAACAATAATATCCTTTCAGAAGACAACATCTCAACGATTATTGATTTATTTAGGAAAGCAGAAACGGTCGATTATCAGGCAGTTCTAATTGATAATTCAGAGATAGCTACTAATGATTATAATCTTTCTGTTTCAGTTTACGTTGAAAAAGAAGATACCCGAGAAAAGATTGATATTGATAAATTAAATCAAGAAATTGAGGTAACCGTTAAAAAAATTGATATCTTACGATCTGAAATTGATAAAATCGTTGAGGAGCTAAGTCAATGACTAATGATGTAATTATTTATAATACGGATGATGGTAAAGCATCTATAGAACTTCACTTAAATAATGGAACGGTATGGCTCAATCAACAGGAACTTGCAGAATTGTTTCAAACCTCTAAACAGAATATTAGTAAGCACATTAAAGCCATTTTTGAAGATGAAGAGTTGAACGAAGAGGCAACTGTCAACTATCAGTTGACAGTTCAGCATGAAGGAAGTAGACAGGTTAGGCGTAAGGTTGCCTATTATAATCTTGACATGATTTTAGCTATTGGGTATCGTGTCCGATCTCCTCGAGGAGTTCAGTTCCGCCAGTATGCCTCAACAGTCCTTAAAGAATATCTTATTAAGGGTTTTGCTATGGATGATGAACGATTGAAAAAACTAGGTGGAGGTTCGTACTTTAAGGAACTTCTTGAACGTATTCGTGATATTCGCTCAAGTGAGAAAGTCTTTTATCGTCAAGTGTTGGATTTATTTGCAACTTCAAGTGATTATAATCCAAATAGTCTTGAAGCAAAGCATTTTTTTGCAACAGTCCAAAATAAGATGCACTATGCTATTCATCACAGTACAGCTAGTGAATTAGTTTATAATCGTGTAGATAGTAATAAAGAGTTTATGGGCTTAACCATCTTTAAGGGTGACTTACCTACTCTTAATGAAGCTAAGGTGGCAAAAAACTATTTAACAGAAAAAGAGCTACGAGGACTAAATCAGTTAGTATCAGGATATTTAGACTTTGCTGAAAGGCAAGCAGAACGAGAAGTGGTTATGACAATGAAAGATTGGGTAGCACATGTTGATAATATTTTGGTAGCAACTGGTGAAGATGTTCTAAAAGATAACGGAAAAGTTTCACGTGAAAAAATGGCAGAAAAAGTTACTATAGAATATCAAAAGTATCAATCGCAAACATTAAGTCAAGTCGAAAAAGATTATTTAAAGGAAATTAAAAGTATTGAAGATTTAGCCAAGGAGGGGAAGAGCTAGTGAATGACATAGAGAAATTAATAGCAGAACTCTGCCCCAATGGTGTGGAATGGAGAGAGCTAGGGGAGGTTTGTGTTTTTAAACGTGGACAATCTTTAACCTCTAAAAATGCTGTTGCTGGAGATGTGCCAGTTATTTCAGGCGGGCAAAAGCCTGCCTTTATGCATAATATAGCTAATCGTGATGGGGAGACAATTGTTATAGCAGGTTCGGGTGCCTATGCAGGATTTGTTAGTTATTGGAAGCAACCAATATTCGTTTCAGATGCTTTTTCTGTTGATATAATGGATAGTGGTGAATTAAGTACTAGATATGTTTTTCATTTTTTGTTGAACAACCAACAAAAAATTTATGCAACAAAGACAGGAGCAGGAATTCCGCATGTGTATGGAAGAAATATTGCAAAATTTCAAATCCCCATCCCACCTCTTGAAATCCAACAAGAAATCGTCAAAATACTTGACAAACTCACGGATTATATTACAGAATTGACCTCAGAATTGACCTTACGCCAAAAGCAATATGAGTATTTTAGAGATTACTTGTTGACATTTGATAAAGATCGTTCGGGGGGGGCGAACAATAATACAGCTTATCAAGTAGAGTGGAAGACTTTGAGGGAGGTGGCTTTAGATTTTGGTCGGGGTAAATCAAGACACCGTCCGAGAAATGATAAGCGTCTATATGGAGGGGAGATTCCTTTTATCCAAACTAGTGATATTAAAAATGCAAAACATATTATTCATCATTACTCCCAAACTTATACTGAATTTGGGCTAAAGCAAAGTAAATTATGGGCGAAAGGCACGCTGTGTATCACTATTGCTGCCAATATCGCAGAAACAGCAATTTTAGGATTTGATGCTTGCTTCCCAGATAGTGTCATAGGATTTGTTGCGAATCCAGAAAAAACAACGGAAGAATACGTTGAATACCTTTTATCGTCATTTCAGCACAAACTGAAAGCAAAAAGTAAGGGAAGTGCTCAAGAAAATATTAATATTTCAACTTTTGATGATTTAAAATTTCCCTTCCCTTCTCTTGCAATCCAAGCACGCATTGTCCAAGTTCTAGATATTTTTGATACAGTCTGTAACGATTTAAACATTGGACTTCCCAAAGAGATTGAACTACGTCAAAAACAGTATGACTATTTTCGAGACAAGCTCTTGACCTTTACCGCCGAAGGCGTGTATACTGACAGTACAGTACAGACAAGACATAATTAGGCTCTTACAATGGGTATTTGGACCGATTAAGGTTAGTTTGGGAAGCATTTGTGAATTTATACGTGGAAATGGATTACAAAAGAAAGATTTTGTACAAGATGGTTACCCAGTTATTCATTATGGACAACTATATACAATGTATGGATTTTCAGCTTCAGAAACTATTTCTTATACTAGTAAAGAGGTTTTTGATAGGCTGAAAAAGGCCCAGCCAAACGATATTATTATGGCAACAACTTCTGAAAATGTTAAAGATGTTGGTAAAGCTGTTGTTTGGGAGGGAAATGAAGAAATAGGAATTTCTGGGGATAGCTATATTGTGAGAACAAATCAAAGTTCGAGGTTTTTAAATCATTACTTTAATTCTATCCATTTTCAAATCCAGAAAGAAAAGAGGGTTACAGGAACAAAAGTTATTCGTATTAATTCTAAAGATATGGAAAAATTTAATATTGTATTACCAGCGATAGATGTTCAAAATAAGGTTGCCTCCATATTGGATAATTTTGATACCTTAACTCACTCTATTAGTGAAGGTCTCCCCAAAGAAATCGCCTTACGTCAAAAACAATATGAGTATTTGAGAGATAAATTATTAACCTTTAATTAATTGCCTTTACCAGTCTCAAAGAGGCTGGTTTTTGATATAATAAAGTTAGGTTTAATAAGAGCTAGGAAAAGAGAGCAGGAAAGTGGCATTTGCTTTTTAAAGAATCAAAATGAGAGGAAAACGCATGGATTATAAAAGACAGCCTATTGCAGAGCTGACAAATGGTATCATACTTGAAGAATATGTCAAAGGAGAACGCCATAACAGTGATATTTATCAAACTGAGTCAGAGATGGAGAAAAAATTAATCTCAGATTTAGTATCTGGTCAACAATACACTTTTTTTGATGGTAAAACACCAGAGGCGCTATTGTCAAACTTACGTCAAAAAATTCAAGCATTAAATCAGGTGTCATTTTCAAATAGGGAATGGCAGCGCTTTTTAGATGACTATCTTGACAAAGCAAGTGATGGCATGGTTGAAAAGACACGGAAAATTCAAGAAAATCACGTCCATGATTTTACTTTTGATGATGGTCGCATCCAAAATATTATGCTCATTGATAAACGTCATATTCATCGTAACCAACTTCAAGTTGCTAATCAGATTACACAAATTGGAAAGCATAGGAATCGTTATGATGTCACTATTTTAGTTAACGGTTTGCCACTAGTACAGATTGAATTGAAAAAACGCGGTGTGTCGATGAAGGAGGCTTTTGAACAGATCCATCGTTATAGTAAAGAGTCCTTTAATAATCAGCATTCCCTTTTCCAATATACGCAACTATTTGTTGTTTCAAATGGTACTAATACACGATATTTTGCTAATACGACAGCCAAAAATAAAAATCATTTTGAGTTTACTTGTGAGTGGGCAGATAGAAAAAATCGTGTGATACATGATTTAGAAGATTTTAGTCAAACTTTTCTTAACAAGTCAGTTCTTTTAGCGATTCTAACAAAATATTGTATTTTTGATGCTAGTGATACCTTATTAGTGATGCGTCCTTATCAGATTGCTGCAGTAGAGAGCATTATGCGACAAATTCATCTTGCTCATGAGAATCATTTATATGGAACAATTGATGGTGGTGGTTACGTTTGGCATACAACTGGTTCTGGTAAAACATTAACAAGTTTTAAAACTGCACGTTTGGCAACAGCGTTAGATTATGTTGATAAAGTTTTTTTTGTCGTTGATCGCAAGGACTTAGATTATCAGACAATGAAAGAGTATCAGAAATTCCAAAGGGAGTCAGTTAATGGTAGTAAAGATACTAAGGAACTAAAACGCACTATTGAAAAAGATGATAATAAAATTATTGTAACAACCATACAAAAGCTAAATGAGTTTGTAAAGACTAATCCTACTCATCCTGTTTTAGAACAACACTGTGTTCTTATTTACGATGAATGCCACCGCTCACAATTCGGTGATAGTCAAAAGAAAATAAGAAATGGTTTCAAAAATTATTATCAGTTTGGATTTACAGGGACTCCAATTTTTGATGAGAATACTTTGACTGGTCAGACGACAGCTGATATTTTTGGGCGTCAACTGCATTCCTACATCATAACAGATGCCATTCGAGATCAAAAAGTATTGAAATTTAAAGTGGATTATAATTATGTAAAACCAGAGCTAAATAAATTTAGTAGAGCCGAAAGAGAGGTTGGCGAAGAGACAATAGATGACTCACGTCTTAAAAAGATTGAGAATCATTTACTTTTACACCCAGAGAGAATTTCAAAGGTTTCAGAATATCTTTTACGAGTTTTCGATGATAAAACACATCGTAGAACTCAGTACTCATACAAAAAGAAAAGACTTAATGGGTTTAATGCTATGTTTGCCGTACAGAGTGTTAAGGCAGCAAAAGCTTATTATGAGGAATTAAATGCCCAACAAGCTGACCTTCCCGCTGATAAAAAATTAAAAATAGCAACAATATTTAGCTATACACCAAATGAAGAACAGTTAGCTTACGGTAGTATTATCGAAGAAGGTTTCGAACCTTCAGCAATGGAATTATCGTCAAAAGAATTTTTAGATCAGGCTATCTCAGACTATAACCACATGTTTCAAACAAGTTTTTCAACGGAGTCTAAGCTTTTTCAAAACTATTATAAAGACTTATCACAACGAATGAAGCATAAGGAAATTGATTTGTTAATTGTTGTGGGAATGTTTTTAACAGGATTCGATGCACCCGCCATGAACACTTTATTTGTAGATAAAAACTTACGTTATCATGGCTTAATTCAGGCTTTTTCTAGGACAAATAGGATTTTAAGTAAAGAAAAACCATTTGGGAATATTGTTTGTTTCCGTGATTTAGAAAAAGCGACTGTTGATGCTATTAAGCGTTTTGGAGACCCTGATGGTACAGGTAATACTGATAGTAGTCATGTTATTTTAGAGAAAAGTTACCGAGACTATATGCATGGCTTTGTTGATGAGGAAACTGGTAAAGAAGTTAGAGGCTATGTTGCTATTTGTCAAGAACTTTTAGACAGATATCCTGACCCAACACAAATGACGTTAGAAGCTGATAAAAAGCACTTTGTTCAGTTGTTTGGTGAAGTCTTGAAGATGGAGAATATCCTTCGAAATTATGATGAATTTACTGAAGATGGAAGTCTTTTATCCCCTAGGTTAATGCAAGATATGCGTAGTGTTTATGTAGATATTAGGGAGGAAGCTTATGGTGGTGGTCGAAGTGGGACTACGGAAGCGGGCATTGATTTTTCAGACATTGAATTTGAAATTGAATTACTTAAAACAGATGATATTTCGTTAGATTATATCATTAATCTCATTTCTACAAAGTCTAAAGAGTCATCTTCTAAGGAAGCATTAAAAGAAGAGATTAGGCGTGTTATCCGTTCAAGTATTGATATGCGTTCAAAGGAAATATTAGTTTTATCTTTTATTAATGAAAGTAATCTAGATGTGCTAACTGATGATAAGACAATTCTAGAAGCCTTTTATACCTATGCAAGACAAGAAAAAAGAAAAGCTATCCAGGAAGTTGGGGCAGCCCAAAAACTTAGGGAAGGCTATCAAGCCTTTATTGAACGTTCTATTGTAAATGGCTATGTCTCTAGCAAGGGAACTGAAATCAATGAGATTTTACCGCCAACGTCACGACGCCACGGCGCCAGAGAACGTAAAAAACAAGACGTTTTAAATACTCTCCAAAGTCTTGTTGAAACTTACCAAGGTATTTGATGAGGTTGCCTTTTATCACTAATCTTTTATTGCCAGAGAATTCTGGTGATTTTTTCTTTTGTTTTTCGAATAATTAAGTAGGAGGACGTTTGAAAATGAGACTAGTGTTTGTTTTTGGGGTGTTACTGCTATCCTTGCTATTTTATTGCGGTGATGCAAAGGCTGAGCTGGCTGATCATATTTATTGTATTACGCTTGATATGGTGGAAGAAAAAATGCTAGCTAAAGAGGAATTTTTCCTTTTTATAGGTCGCATGGATAATGTGGATACGCAGAGAGGGCTTTCGCGGCTTGAGAGCATTGACCAAACGATCTATTTTCTTGATACTAGGGAAATCGCTGAGAGTACTTATCAGCAATTTGCTAAGCAATATCATATCCAAACCTTGACACATTTGGCGCATTTTAAAGGGCAATACCAATTTGCAGTAGCCAATGTTTTGACAGTGGATTTAGCAAGTTTTCTAGGCTCAAGGCACTGTCAGTCAAAATCAAGGCTGCTAAAGCTGATATAGCAGACGCTGCAGTTGAGACTTGAGCTGTGTAAAGTCTATTGGTAAGTTACTGTTTTGCTGGTTACTTGCTGCCACTCTTTCATGACAGACCTGTTATGAAAAAGTCTATTTTGCTGAGCTGGTGGCTGGCTCTGCTGCCATTTACAGCTCAAAAGAAAGATCATCAGATAAAGCTTGCTGATATTCTAAACGTTATCAATGTTTCTTTGGGAAAATGGCTGTGCTTAAAGTAAGAACTGAGTTTTCAACGTCAGCCATGTTCATAACAAACGAAATCCAAAATGGGTGCGAGGTGGTATCGATAAGGCAAAGTGTAAGCCAGTGTCGGCAAGGAAGGCCTAGCTTGCTATTCAGGAAATGCGTAAGGAAGTCAAGAAGAGCAAAGTCTAAGCAAAGTGACGCCTGAGCTAGAAAATACAGACATCTGGTGAGGCGGGAAGTATCATCTGAAAAAGTGGGACACTGAAAAGAAGAAATTAAGGTTTCTGTAAGGGAAAATTTAGGTTTCGTTAAGCAAGTGGCTCTATACTATAAACAATCCTAATAAACTTTCTTTTTCATAATCTCCTAGAGAGCCCTGGCTTGAAGCTAGGGTTTTCTTTTGTTCATTTTTCGATATGCGCTTAAAATAGGATATGTTGTGATTTTCTTTTCATGGTTTAGAACACAGTTTTTAGTTGACTTTTTAGTGTTGTGCCAAGCCATAGCAGAAGATGACGGTGAGCATATCAGCCATGCTGACTTGAAGAAAGAACTTGGTTTATGAGTTATCACGTTACATATACTAAAAAAGCTGTCAAACAGTTGAAACAATTAGATGCTTTTACAAGAACGTCAATTCTCCGATGGATTGATAAAAATCTAGAAGGCTGTATTGACCCTCGAGTCCATGGAAAGGGGTTAACTGCTAATTGTTCGGAAAAATGGCGTTGCCGTGTTAGGAATTATCGGATTCTAGCTAACACTGTGGACATTGAGGTTGTTATTGAAGTGTTGGCTATCGGTCATCGCCGTGATAGTTATTAAAGCATTTTGACAATAAGAAGCAAATAGTTGCAATGGCAATATTGTGACTAATGATAAAAAGAGCACCCTAAGTCTTGTCAGATAGGGTGCTTTGCTTGTGTTCGATTGCTACAAATCTTACTTGTTGATGTAGCCTAGATGAAATACTTTTGTTAAGGAAACATACTAAAATAGCAATTATCAACTGTTTTAGCCTTTGTCTCCTAATAGCATAAATAATTAACCCAGATATTCTGCGATAGCGGTGTCGGTTGCGATGCGCCCGAATGTGAAAATGTCTGTTAGCGAATTGCCACCGAGGCGGTTACCAGCGTGGAGTCCGCCAGCCACTTCGCCAGCTGCAAAGAGCCCTTTAATCGTTTGCCCGTTTTTGTTAATAACATGGGCTTTGGTATCAATTTTCAAACCACCCATGGTGTGGTGAACGGCTGGTTTGCGTGGTGTCGCGTAAAATGGTGCTTTTTCGACTTTGAGGTCGAAGGCACCTTTGTCAAATTCGGGGTCATAACCAGCATCGACGTATGAATTGTAATTGGTGATTGTTTCTACCAGAACGGCTGGGTCAATATTGATTTGCTCTGCTAATTCTTCCAAAGTATCAGCGCGGAAAAGCGTTCCAGCTTCTACTTGAGCATCAATTTTTTCTTGGCTTGTATTATAGGCTGTTTCTTTGATATTCTCATCAGCAATCAAGTAGAAAAGTCCACCGTTATCGATTGCCGCTTGGGACAATTGGTCACGGCTACCGTATTCGTCAACGAATCGTTTTCCTTTGGTATTGACCATGATAAAGTTAGCTGGTGGGACTTGGAGACCTGAGAAGAGCGCACCAGTAATGGACAAAGGACAAAGCCTCAAATCGGCTACGACGCTAAGAACAGTGGCAAAATACGATAGGTCCTAACCGTTTTTTGGCTTGCTAAGCGATGGTGTGACAGAGATATGAACCCGTAATCATTTTATTTCTCCATTTTCAGATACTCTTTTAACATTTTCTTTTGTGGGGTTGCCATGGGGTAGGCAGAAAGTTGGTCTGGTGCGACCCAGCGGAGTTCCCTATCTTTGGTAAAGGCAGTTGAGTTGACTGAGCCTTCGATGAGTTCGATTGTCCATTTTTGATGGCTAAAGGTATGCTTGACGTGATTGAAAGTTTGATTTGTCCAAGTTGGGTTTAGTTGATAATCTTCCTTAAATAACGTTTTTTGCGACCTTGTTTTGAGAGTGTTTTTGGCATTATCTGTTTCAAATAAATCAAGCTGTTGCTCGATAAAATTAGTTTCCATGATTGGAAATGACCAGAAACCACCCAGCAAGCGTCCGTCAGTATTCTTTTCTAATAGGAAATCACCTGTGCTGTTGCGAATGACAAAAGCTTGAATTTGCAACGGTTTTGGCTTTTTCTTTGGCAATTTGATAGGGTATTTGTCATAAGTGCCGTGTAAATAAGCTGCGCTGAAAAAGCGAATGGGTGATTCATCTGGGCGAGGATTTTTAGCAGACTCAATATCTGTGCCCAAATCCATCAGTGCTTGATTGAAATCCCCAGGGCGTTCAGGGTCAATGAGCACTTCCATAATCGCCTGAAAGATTTTGCGATTTTTAGGGTCACCAATATCATAATTGACCTCAAAAAGCCTTGCCATAACACGCATGACATTGCCGTCCACAGCTGGCTCGGGAAGGTTAAAAGCAATGCTTGCAATTGCACCAGCCGTATAAGGTCCAATTCCTTTTAGGGAGAGAATAGCCTCATAAGTGCTAGGAAATTCGCCATTAAAATCGTCCATGATTTCCTGCGCAGCTGTTTGCATATTGCGCACACGCGAATAATACCCCAAGCCCTCCCAGGCTTTAAGCAATTTTTCTTCAGGAGCTGTGGCGAGAGCGTCAACGGTTGGAAACCAAGCTAAAAAGCGCTCATAGTAGGGAATAACGGTAGCAACTTGTGTTTGTTGCAACATGATTTCAGACACCCAAATGTGATAAGGATTTTTGGTTCTGCGCCAAGGTAAATCCCGTTTTTCATTGTCATACCAAGCAAGCAGTGTGCGGCGAAAAGAAGCAATTTTCTCATCGTCCCACATCTCAATGCCATAATCCGAAAAATTAATCATGCCTCTATTTTAGCAGAGAATGCTTTCTTTGGATACCAAAAAGCCTCACTACTTCTTGAGTTAACCAATACTTCTTCTATATTTTCTAAAAATAAAAAATTTTAAAAAAAACAAGGGTTAAGTCTTGACAGATGTAACCGGTTACAGTATAATAAGAGTGTAAAAAGTTAAGAGAGTAAGGAGGTAAAAATTCGTATGATGAAACTACATGTCGCTAGGTATAAAAATGGTGATTAAGCACCAAAGTTGGAGTAAGTAGGCACAGTTACTTTACGGAGGTGGCGTTTATGTTAGCTTTTAATCTCGGACGCTATAAAAATGGTGACTAAGCAACTTGTTTAGTATTGAACGTAACCCTTGTCATGAAAAATATGGGAGGAACGCCTTATGTTGCTGTTTAATGTAGGTCGTTACAAAAATGGAGACGAGCCACTTATGGCATAACATCGTAATAAAGGAGTGATGCCACATTTTAGGGAAATCATACTATCAGTAGTAAGTCGTTAAAGATGACTAGCACAAGAAGTGGTCAGTTGTTCTTGATGCTAGCTGAGGTCATAATTGAATAACTTCTAATCATTATTTGCTTTCGTGCCTGAGTCAGTACTGTAAGTAGTTACAATGGCTATGAAAGCAATCTATCATTACAAATACTAACTCTCTAAACAGATATGGCGATAAGCTAGACGCCATATCATCAAAAATAGAAAAATTAAATTAACGTGATTATTATCCTTGTTATGTGAGTGTTTTCAAATTAGTGGAGGTGTCTTATGAACGTAGCAAGATATAAAAATGGTGATTCTTTAGCTGTTGCCAAAAATAGCTAAAGGGGTGAAACCAATGTAAAACGTAGTGATATGAAAGTTGTGGAGGTATCGAAAATGCTGAAAATGAATTTAGGTCGCTACAAAAATGGAGATAATAATCCAGTAGCTTAACTCCTTGTAAACTTGGCATATTGGTCAAACAGGCCAATCCTTCTTGGGATAAAAGTCCCCTTACTTACACCAAAAACAACGGTTTTATGCCGTTGTTTTCTGGTGTTTTGAGATGGTCTTGCTACTATAGTTGAGTAACCATCAAATTGCCACCCCCCACTCGCCTTGCTTGTTTGCTGCAAGATAGTGGCTTGACTGCTGCTTGAGTTAAAAAGCTATTTTACGGTTTTTACCATGATGAGCTAGCGCTTAGCCTCCTAAACGGTTATGATAAACTCTGCTATCCGCCTACTTTCAAGGCGTTTTTTGCTTGATTAGATAAGGGTTTGTTTAGGTTAGAAACCTTGCTAAAGTGGTAAGGTACTTTGATGTCGAACCTTGCTTTATTTGACAGTTAGTTGATTTTCAGAAACTATCATGAAAGTCATCAAAAAATTGAGAAAATTTTAAGATTTTTTGTGCAAAATGCTTGACATATATATATATATATATACTGTATTAGTCGACTTATACACTATTTTATAAACTCCCGTAATGCAACCTACTCTGCTATCCTCATAATAGGGATAAGTTAGGTATCTTCTAAGTCTATCACAATGGGGATTTGGAGAGGATTGAGTTAGGTGGTCTTTAGAATTTAGAAAGGAATTTATGTCAACTAAACGCTTTAACAGACAGTTTGAAGAGGTGGATCGCTCCACTCGTGTCAAGATGCACAAGTCAGGTAAGCACTGGGTGCGTACAGTGATGTCAAAACTCAGCCTTTTTCGAATCCTAGGTCGCAAGGCCAGCCAAGTGGATACCGTGGCGGTTCAGGAGGAAGTCTTGGCTGATGACAAGGCTCTGGCAGGTAGCCACGGATACCTAAAAGCAGCCATGCTCCTAGGAGCGGTTGCTGGGGCAGGCAGTATCGGTGCGCATCAGGCCTTTGCTGATGAGACAGAAGAAGTGCTAGACACGACAACAACGAGCACCACACAAGAAGATAGCATCACGATCACAACAACTGAAGAAACGTCTAGTTCAGAGTCAAGCAGTAGCTCAACGTCAATGAGTAGTTCTGAGTCGGTAAGTAGCTCAGAATCAAGCAGTAGCTCGGAGTCAACAAGTACTTCAAGTTCAACTAGTGCCTCTGAAGCGTCGACGGCAGACTCTAGCTCAGCCAGCACGTCCACATCAACCAGTAGCAGTAGCTCGCTGTCAACGAGTGCTTCTGAGCTAGCAGCAGACAGCACCGCTTCGAGCAGTTCGTCAGAGTCAGCTGATGCTTCTGATTCAGTAAGCACCAGTGCTAGTGCACAAGCCTCAACCAGTACGGCTGAGCTTTCAGAAGAAGCCTTGAGTTCTGATAGCAGCTCAAGCTCAATCAGCGCTTCAGAATCTGCCAGTGCATCCAGATCGACAGTAGCTTCAGAAACCTTGCAAAGCTCAGAATCTACTAGCGTCTCAACGTCAGCCAGCACTTCAAGCTCACTCCTTGCTTCGCAATCGGTTGCTGCTTCAGACTCAGCGACAGCGTCAGCAGCTTTGCAAAGTTCAGAGTCTGTCAGTGCTTCGACCTCAACCAGCACCTCAACCTCACAGTTAGCAACGACCTCAAGCACCTCAGGTGCAACCCTTAGCTCAGCCAGCAGCGGTAAAGCAAGTATTGCAAGTTATGGTGCATTGAAGGATACTTATACAGTTTCTTATAATAGTGCAACTAACACCGTGACCTACACCTTTACTATTTATACAGGCTATGGAAGTAGTGCTGGTTCATATCTTTTGGTAAATCTCCCATCAGGATCAGTAACTAACGGTACGGTCTCAAGTGTGGTTATCGGAGGCGTTACGGCTACTCAAAAAACTAGCACCTTATACTATACAACTAACGCCTCAAACTCTAATATCTCTCTTCAAATCAATGTGAAGCTAAACTCTGGGGCGACCTCAACTTCTTTGAATTACCTAGAAGTGGCACAAAGTACTAGAAATATTGGGATGACTATTAACTATAGTCATAGCTACAATGAAAACTATACTGACAGTAAGGATAATGGCGTTACTGCGCTTGATTATATCACATCTTCTATAACAGCTACGATTAGCAA
>NZ_NETH01000016.1 GCF_003337175.1 Streptococcus gallolyticus | reverse complement strand
CTTCTCAAATTTTGGTGAAGGGAGACCCCTCATGTTAAAAATTGTTTACCCAAATTGTTGTGGCATTGATGTGCATAAAACTTTTATTGTAGCGGTTATTGCCATCACCGACAATCATGGAATTACTAGCTACCACCGTAAACGGTTCTCTACCTTTACGAATGGACTTCTTCAGCTACAAGATTGGTTGGAATACTATTCCTGCTTTGATGTCTGTATGGAATCAACTGGTAAATACTGGATTCCTGTCTTCAATATCCTTGAAAACTCTTGTAACATTTGCTTAGCTCATCCAAAGTATGTCAAAGCAATTCGTGGAAAGAAGACCGACAAGAAAGATGCTCAGTGGATAGCCGACCTCTTTAAGCACGATTTAGTCGCTTCCAGCTTTATCCCTCCTCTTAAAATCAGGCAACTCCGTGACCTCTTTCGCTATCGTATGAAGTTAACACAACTTCAAGTTAGCGAGAAAAATCGTTATCAAAACTGTCTCACGTGGTCTAACCTTCAAATTGCAAGTGTCGTTTCCGATGTTTTCGGAAAAAGTGCTCAAGCTATTATCAAGAGCATCCTTGACAAACCTGAAGACAAGCCAAATATTGAACAGTTGGTTCACAAGAGAATGAAGCATAAAGTTCAAGAATTGGAAAACGCTACAGAAGGCGAATTGACCCCTGAGCAAGCTGAGAAAATCAGAGTTATCAAAGCTCATTACGATGCCTTAGCCATCTGTAAAGAAGATTTAGAGCAGATGATTCGAGAACTCGGACGTGAATATCAAGAACAAGTTAAACTGATTCAAACTGTGCCTGGTTTTAAAGAAGAACTATCTGCCCTCAGAATTATCTCTGAAATTGGTGCCGATATGACTGTCTTTGATTCAGCTGGCAAACTCTGACCATGGGCTGGACTTGTCCCTGCCAACAATGAAAGTGCTGGAAAGAAATATTCAACTCGTATTTCCAAAGGTGGAAGATACCTCAAACCTTTTCTCGTGCAAATCGCTAACGCTGTTGTCAAGTCAGAGAAATACCCTGAGTTTAGAAATAAATATCTCAAACTCAAGAAGCGCCGTGGGCATCGAAAGGCGATTATCGCTATTTGTCGCAGGCTTCTCGTTGCTATTTACCAAGTCCTGCTAAAACAAGAAAACTATAATCCTGTTTTGCAAGGATTAACTGAAATCAGAAACCCAGACAAAACAATGTCTGTTAAAGACGCTATTCGCTTTGCACAGCAACACGGATTCAACGTCAGTTAATTTTTTAAAATCCGGTTGCAAGACCTCTTTTTAGTGTACTCAAAATTTGGGAAAACAATATCTTATTCAATTTTTACTCTTTTCAAACTTTCACTTTTCAACTATTACTCTGACACTTCTGTCAGTTTAATCTTACTTATTTTATTTTTTGTGCTATTGATTGTGACTTGGTAGGTCATTTCTTTTTCGCCGCCGTCCCAGTCTTGACAATAGGTTAACTTGAAAGATTGCTTTCCAGATTTTGTCACCTTTCCTGTCAATTGACTATAACCGCCAGAACCTACGGTATCTGATTTACTTGGATAAGTGTGATAAGTTACACCTTCTAAAGTAATAGCTTCGCTATTAACATCACTAGCTACCCAAGAATATCCCGTGCTACTGTTACTAGCCAAGTCAATTTCAAAGGCCTTTTCATCTGTACTAACACGATAATCTCCAAGTTCTGTTAGCTTGGGAGAGCTTGGTTTGAAATGAATTCCCAATCCGACTAATACCATTCCTAAACAGGCGACTAATACAATAATGATTTTTCGTCTTTTAGACATAGCTTATTTTTCCATAAAGGCTTTCAAACGATTAACAGCATCTTTCAAAGTGTCTAAGTCAGTGGCATAGCTCAAACGAACGTTTTCAGGAGCACCAAAACCTGCACCAGTAACAAGAGCAACACCTACTTCTTCAAGAATAGCTGTTGTAAATGCTGTGACATCTGTATAGCCTTTCATTTCCATCGCTTTTTTCACGTTAGGGAAAAGGTAGAAGGCCCCTTGTGGTTTAATCACTTCAAATCCAGGAACTTCATTAAGCAATGGATAGATAGTATTAAGGCGTTCTTCGAAAGCTTGACGCATTGTCTCAATAGAATCTTGTGAACCAGTAAGAGCTTCAATGGCTGCATATTGAGAAACGGCTGTCAAATTTGAGGTTGTTTGGCTAATAACTTTTGCCATTCCTGAAATAATTTCTTCTTCAGCAACCGCAAAACCGACACGCCAACCTGTCATGGCATAAGTTTTTGAAACACCATTAACCACAACAGTTTGTTTTCTGATAGCTTCTGAAATACTTGAGATTGGTGTAAACTCATTACCGTTATAAACCAAACGTCCATAAATATCGTCAGCAAGAATTAGAATATTGTGTTCTACTGCCCAATTTCCGATAGCTTCCAATTCATCACGTGTGTAAATCATACCTGTTGGATTAGATGGCGAATTTAACAAGAGAACTTTTGTTTTTGCTGTACGAGCGGCTTCAAGTTGTTCGACGGTCGCTTTGAAATGATTGCTTTCAGTTGTCGCAACAGTTACTGGCACACCATCAACCATTTTGACTTGGTCAACATAAGACACCCAGCATGGTGTTGGGATAATGACTTCATCGCCTGGATTAAGAACAGTTGTAAAGAAAGTATAGAGGATAAATTTCGCACCTGTTGCCACAACCACTTGATTACGATTGATTGAATAGCCATAGAAGTTTTCCATGTAGCTATTAATAGCATCTTTTAATTCAGGTAATCCTGAAGCAACTGTGTAAAAGCTTGCTTTACCATTTTGAATGGCCTCAATAGCTGCATCTTGGATATTTTTAGGCGTTACAAAATCAGGTTCTCCCAAAGTAAGTGATAAAATATCACGACCTTCTGCTTTTAAGGCTTTAGCACGCGCACTTGCTGCTAGTGTCACACTTTCTTCCATGTTCAACACGCGATTTGATAAGTTTGTCATATGCCCTCCTTCTTTATGAGCTCACTTGTTTCAAAATTCACAAGATAATAACCATTAGTAGCTGTTACTTCCCAAATAGGCGTTTCGTCATAAATACCATAAACAACCTTAGAAATACCAGTCGCTCCGTTTGCTGTCGCAACTTGCTTAGCTTCTTTACGACTAATACCATCATTTACAGAGTAGACATAAACGTCACCATTGTCCTCACCAACAGACACAATCTTTTGCTCTCCAGATGATGTTGTCCCATAAACGCTATAATAAGTCTCTGAACCATTATAAAGGTCGGCTGAAGATGTGTCTGTCAAATCAGCTTTTTCAACGGCAACTTGGGTAGCCAATTTTTCTGCGTCCAGTCTTGGTTTCACTGATAGATACAAAACTGTCACCACAGAAATCAAGAGAACTAAGAAAATCAAGCTAAAACCAAGTAAATACTGTTTTACTGGTGTTAATTTTTTCATTTACTTCTCCCTTTTAGTTTATCACCTTTATTATAGCAAAAAATTCTTTATTTCTGTTAGACTCTTTGAAAATTTTTGAGAAGAAAGGTAAAATTCTTCTGCCAAAGCATCAGTTATCATTTTTCCGTATGATTTTGTCACTATCCGATTGTCTAAAATGAGCACAGCTGAGCGTTGATTGTCACGTCTCATCGTACGTCCAATCGCTTGTTTTAATTTCAAGATGGCTAATGGTAATGAATAATCATAAAACGGTGATTTGGCTTGCGCTAGCAAATGATTGCTGATTTTTTGCACAAATAAATCCTTAGGATTTTCAAATGGCAATCGTGTGATGACCTCAATCATGTTATCCGCTTGAACAAAATCCACACCTTCCCAGAAAGCGCCTGTTCCAAGCAGAATACGACTTTCACCACGTTCAAAACGGCGTTTGACATTATAAGCCGTGCCATTTTTCTCCTGCGTCAAATGATGAAGTGCCATATCATCTAGCAAATCAGAAACATCAAGCATTGTTTTCTTAGCATTAAATAACACCAAAATCGGCTCATCCAATTGTTTCAACTGATAAATACGTTCCGCAATGGCTGAAGCATATTCTTCCTCAGAAATATCAGCGACATTTGGCATTTCCTCATCAATCCAAATATGTTGGGCATTCTGCTTATCATGCGCAATGCTCATGAAATGATAGTGTTCAAAGCCTAGCAAATCAGCTAAATTAACCTGCGGACTGATCTGCAAGGTTGCCGAAATCATATAAGTCTTGCGTGTTTCAGGTAGAAATTCTTGAAAATTCAACAATTCTTCACTGCTAGCATTGAGGTAAGTTTGACGTTTTTCATTTTCAACAATTGTCTCAAACCAAAAATCAGTAAAAGGCTGCGCAAATAAGGCTAACAAATCCTCCAAACAAATATATCGCCAATCAGGATTGAAAGCCAGCAATTCATTACTTGTTTGTTCTAGGTGACGAGCCTCCTCTGTTGTCACATAGACTTCTTGATTTTGGTAAAAACGTGTTGCCAAATGGCTCAATTGGAAAGAAAGGCTTTCTATCAATCGTTTTTCCAATGTCGGTAAAGCTGCATCTAAGTGCTTTTCAAGTTGTTGCACCAATTGCGTTACGTTAACACGACGACGTGACAATTGCTCCAAATTTAACATCAATTTTTGGGCTTCATCAAAAACAAGCACTTTCTTAGCCGCAAACGCCTTATCATCTTGCACACGTTCCAAAAAATAAGCATGATTAATAATCAATAGTTTGCTATGTTTCGCATTTTCATAAGTACGATGCCAAAAATCAACACCCTTATAAAGGGATTTTTCGCTTACATTTCCATCATGTTTAATCTGGTCAAAATAAGCTTCAAATCGCTGTTTTTGCTTGATTTCATCTAAATCGCCAGTTTTCGTTTCAGTCAGCCAAACCAGAAGCTGCATTTTATAACGATTGACCAAACGATTATCCCCTTCACGTCGCAAACTATCCGCAAGAGCATCTAATTTAATATAGTTACCAGGACCTTTAATCGATTGACACGGTATGTGAAAAATATCTTGAATCTGTCTGGCTTCATTTGCCATGATTTGGTCTTGAAGAATCTTAGTTGGTACGGAAACAATGACCTGCTCATCTTGAGCCAACTGGAGCAAAGGTAAAAGATAACCATAGGTTTTTCCAAGTCCTGCTTGCGCTTCTAAAAAGGAGACCTGTGACGATTGAAACTCATCTTTAACCAACTGTGCAAACTGACTTTGTTTTTCACGCGCATCCAAGCCCAGAAGCGCCAAATTGACATCAAATGCTTCTGATAATTGACGCGCTTCACCAATCGTTTTTGCTTGTCGTAGCACTAAGCCACCAACTTCTTGAAAATCTTTTGGCGATAAAACCTTAGCCTGTTTGAAGCTTTCCTCAATTAACATCCCTGTTTCAAACAAAAGGTTATCAGCTAAAGGCAAAAGGCTTTCCAAGACTTCCTTGGGCAGGCTTTTCATTTTTGCTTTCAATTTTAAAAATAGCTGCGCAGTCGCATAGGCATCTGAAATTGCCGTGTGAGCATCTGCCAAATCTAAAGCTAACACATCAGCTAAACTTTCCAAGCTATATTTCTCAAAAGTTGGATAAAAAACCTGCGCCAATTCAACCGTATCAACGCGAGGTGTTCGTAATTCATAGCCTTCCATGAATAATTGTTCTGCTAACAGATTGGCATCAAATTTGACATTGTGAGCCACAAAAACACAATCCTTAATTAGGCTAAAAATCTCCTTGGCAACTTGTGAAAAATCTGGTGCTTTTGCTAATTGCTCATCTGTAATACCAGTCAAATTAATAATATGGTCAGATAAAGCCTCATGGGGATTGACATCCGTTTGATAGGTCTTGACGATTTCATCGTTTTCAATAATCACAATCCCAACTTGAATAATTTCTGCCATTGCATGGGCACCCGTTGCCTCCAAATCCACAATAGCATATTTTTGAGAATTTACTTGCATCATAACACATAGATTATACCACACTTGACTGCTACTTGCGTAACGGATTTAAACTAAGCTAGGATTAACATCTCCACCATAATGGTGCTGCTACCATTTTTCTAGCAATGATACCTTATTGTGCATCTTGGGCACACATTACCGAAATGGGTTACACTACTTTTTAATCGATTAGAGAAAATAATGACAGAAATGACTCTTACCAGATTTCACAAATATGACTTTTAGCCAAATTTTTGATACACTTTTTTTATGAAGATTTTTAGATTATTAAATCACGTTGCACGTGAAAATACTTATTTATTGGTCAATGACCAAGGCATTATTGTTGTTGATCCAGGTAGTGATGTTGACCATATTCAAGAAAAGATTGCCTCCTATGATAAACCAGTTGTGGCAATTTTAATCACACATGCTCATTATGACCATATTATGGGGCTTGATGTCATTCGTGACACTTTTGGACACCCACCTGTTTACATTTCTGATAAAGAAGCGTCTTGGCTTTATTCGCCGAAAGATAATTTTTCAGGTTTGGAGCGCCATGCGGATTTGCCAGATCTTGTCTTAGCACCTGCCGAACATCATTATCAGTATGATGCCGATTATCACATCGCTGGTTTTCGTTTTCATGTTCGTCAAACGCCTGGACATTCTTGCGGTAGTGTTTCTTTGGTATTTCCAGATGCCGAATTGGTTTTAACTGGCGATGCTCTTTTTCGTGAAACCATCGGACGCACAGATTTGCCAACGGGAAATTCTGAACAATTACTAAATAGTATCAAAACTGAACTTTTTAGCTTGCCAAATCATTTCATGGTTTACCCTGGTCATGGTCGTGAAACGACTATTGCCCACGAGAAGAATTTTAACCCATATTTTAACTAGCCATGCAAAAAATCAAGAAATTTACTTTAAGTTTCCTTCTGATTATTGCTACTCTAATTGCCATTAGTGGAGTGGTACTTCATCAAAAAACTTACCAAGCAAGTTCAGAAGCACAGACAGCTGCTAAAACTGCCGAAAGTACAAAAGATTATCTGTTTTTTCAAAGTTCTGGCACCGCTAAAGCTAGTATTATTTTTTACCAAGGCGCTCTCGTCGAGGAAACAGCCTACGCAAGCTTGGCAAAAAACTTAGCGCAAGAAGGTTTTGACGTTTATCTCTTAAAAACACCTTTGAATCTGCCAGTTTTATCAAGCAATAAAGCCTTAAAGGTGATTGCGAAAAACAATCTCTCCAATGTTTACCTAGCTGGACATTCACTAGGTGGCGTTGTTGCCTGCTTAAATGCCGCTGACTCTGAGTCTCAAGCCATTTCTGGGCTTATTCTACTTGCGAGCTACCCATCCGAAAAAACTGACTTATCAGATAGTGATTTAAAAGTCCTATCAATCACTGCTAGCAATGATAAGGTGCTACAATGGGACGATTACGAAAAAGCTAAAAAACGCCTCCCTGACGATACCGAATACTTGACTATCGTCGGTGGTAATCACAGTGGTTTTGGCGATTACGGCAAACAAACCAAAGACGGTAAAGCAACCATTTCCCAAACAGAACAAGAAAACCAAATCATTTCAGCCATTACTGATTTTATTGATTAAAAAATGCCCTTCTGAAATATCAGAAGGGCATTTTCGATACTAAATTTTAAGATAACGTCTCATTGAGATGACTGAACCAAGTGCTCCGATAATAATTCCGACTAAGAACATACCGCCAATGACAAGTGGAAGGAATGTGTCAATTGGATATAATGACAAGCCTTGGACTTCAAATTGTGGATTAACTGATGAATAAACAGTCTTATACGCAAAGTAGATGATAACTGATGGAACAATTGCTCCAAGAAGTCCTACCCAAGCACCTTCAAAGAAGAATGGTCCACGGATGTAAGAATTTTTAGCACCTACTAAACGCATGATTTCAATGTCACGTTGACGAGACATAATCGTCATCCGAATGGTGTTAGAAATCAAAAAGATAGCCACAACCACTAGAAGGATTGTTCCTGCAAATCCCCATGTACGAATGAATTTAGCAACGCTGAAGAGTTGGTCTGAGTTTGAACCACCATAATCGACAGATTCAACACCTTCAATGTTGGCGATTTTCTTAGCCACTTTCTTCACATCTGATGGCGAGTCTGCTTCAACAATGTAAACGTCTTGCAATGGATTTGAGTCACCGTCAAAAAGTGCCCAATCATCCCCATATGCTTGTTGTAATTTTTCAAGTTGTTCATCTTTACTTGAGTAAGTAACTGATTCAACACCTGAAACTTTTGAAATTTGATCATAAACTTGGTGATACGAATCATTAGCGACTGTTTCACCAGCTTCGTTAGTTGTTGTTTCAGAGCTATCTGTTGAGTCAACATCCAAATAAACATTAATTTGAATGTTATTTTCAATACCTGTTGCGATGCGCTCAACGTTCAATAGAACAGCGGCAAAAATACCAACAAGTGTCAATGTAATGGTAACAGAGCTGACTGAAGCGATGGTCATCCAGACATTACGTTTCAAACTTTTAATGGATTCCCATAAATGGCGGAAAAAATTTCTAATCATTATATCCGTATTCTCCTTCCTCTTCGTCACGTACAATACGACCGTCTTCAATAGCGATAACGCGATGGCGAAGATTATCGACAATTTGTTTGTTGTGCGTTGCCATCAAAACAGTTGTTCCTTGAAGATTGATACGTTCTAATAATTGCATGATTTCCCATGAAATTTCTGGGTCAAGGTTACCTGTTGGTTCGTCAGCAATCAAAACTTTAGGATTATTAACAATCGCACGCGCAATTGCGACGCGTTGTTGTTCACCACCAGATAGTTGATCTGGGAATGAACGCATTTTGTGTTTAAGTCCAACCAAATCAAGAACTTCTGGTACACGTTTTTTAATGTCACGTGGTTTTTCACCGATAACTTGCATTGCATAGGCAACATTTTCAAAAACCGTTTTCTTAGGAAGAAGTTTATAGTCTTGGAAAACAACCCCAATGCTACGACGCAAGATTGGAACATCACGTTTTTTCAATTTTGTTAGGTTAAATTCCCCAACTTTAAGGGTTCCAGCAGATACTTTTTCTTCACGGTACAATAATTTAATAAAACTAGATTTACCAGCACCAGAAGGGCCAACAATATAAACAAATTCACCTGAATTGACAGATACGGCAATATCTCTCAAAGCAGTTGTTGAGCGGTGATACTTCTTGGTTACACCATTCATTTCAATTAATGCCATTTGTATTTTCCTTTACGATTTTGTTATCCTAAAATTTTACTTTTGAATTAATCAATACGCCATTTTAGATAAGCGTCGATGAAGCCGTCAATGTCACCATCCATGACTTTATCAACTTGAGCCACTTCATAGCCTGTACGATGATCTTTTACCATTGTATAAGGCGTAAAGACATAAGAGCGAATTTGGCTTCCCCATGTAATTTCTTTTTTATCACCTTTAAGGGCATCCACTTCTTGCGCTTTTTTCTCTTGCTCTAATTGATAGAGCTTGGCTTGCAACATTTTCATCGCACGGTCACGGTTTCCGTACTGAGTACGGTCAACCGTTGATGCTACAACGATTCCTGTTGGAATGTGAGTCAAACGAACACCAGTTGATACCTTGTTGACATTTTGTCCACCAGCACCACCTGAACGGAAAGTATCCATTTTAATATCATCATCACGAATGTCAACTTCAATTGTGTCATCCAATTCTGGCATAACTTCGACAGAAGAAAACGATGTGTGACGACGTTTGGCTGAATCAAACGGTGAAATACGCACTAGACGATGAACACCCATTTCAGATTTCAAAAGCCCATAAGCATTTGGACCTTCAAATGAAAGAGTGACAGATTTGATACCAGCTTCGTCACCTGCTTGATAATCAAGGATTTCAACTTTGAAGCCTTTGGCATTGCCATAACGTGTGTACATACGGAAAAGCATATCAGCCCAGTCTTGAGCTTCGGTACCACCTGACCCTGGATGAATTTCCAAAATAGCGTTGTTGCGATCATAAGGCTCTGATAAAAGCAAGGTCATTTCATAACTTGTCATGATTTTATCAAGCTTTTCAAGACTTTCCTCTAACTCAGCTTGAAAAGAATCATCTTCGTCTAACATTTCCAAATAAAGTTCAGTCTCGTCAGACAACTCTTGCATTTCATTAAAAGTTTCATAAGTTTGTTTCAAACCATTTAACTCTTGAGACGTTTTTTGAGCTGCAATGTTATCATTCCAAAAATCTGGCTCAGTCATTTTGTTTTCAAGAAGCGCAATGTCCTCTTCCAAACGCTCTAAGTCAAAGAGACCTCCTGAAGCTAGTCAACTTCTCTTGATTTTCTACTATTTTTTGGCGAATTTCAGCCACTTCCATGAAATAACTCCTTTTACTAAGATACTAAGTCCGTCAAGAAAGCGAGATGAAAATAGGAATTTGACGCTATGTCCTAAGACACAAGGAAAATTATCTTTTTCACGACACTTTTAGGACGAGTTCAATTCATTAAGATACTAAGTTCGTTAAACGAGCAAAGTAAACATTTGAATTTTCACGCTACCTTTAGGACTTATTCTATATTACTACTGTTTTCTTATTCTACCATAAAGCCCGCAAAATTACCATTATACGCCATGCTTCATTGCATCAAAACCACACGATAAGTAGCTTTCTCACCACTAAAAATATTTCTGTAGAAAATTAACACCCAGCAACTTCTATTTTAAGCTAAAAATATAATTCAAATAAGGCAGGACAATTACAAAACGGTAACAAAAAATAATGTTAGATAGAGCTGTTATGATTTTCATTTTCGACAAACTGCAACGCTTCTGTCAAACTATCAATCAAAACATCTGCTTTTGATTGGTCAATGCCAAAGACTTTATCACGAATGGCTAAGACACGTACGCCAGCTGCCACACCTGCTTGAATTCCTTTTTGACTATCTTCAATAATCACAATATCTTTTTTAGCAAAGCCTAATTTCTCACAAGCAGCATTATAAATAGCAGGGTCAGGTTTCCCTTCTGCAAGTTCACTTCCCGATAAAATATGAGTAAAGTACTGCTTTAAGCCTGATTTTTCCAAGGCATCTTCAACATCTTCACGCGCACTATTGGAAGCTAATACTAGGACGATTCCTTTGGCTGTTAATGTTGCCAAAACCGTGCTGGCATTGGTAAAAACTAATTCATGGTAAGCTGGTCGATGAGTATTTTTATAAGCTGTGTATTCGGCTTCTAGTGCTTTAGTATCATAATTTGCAATCTTATCACCTAAGATATTTTCCCAAAATTGATCCATGCGCCCGCCAATGAAATATTTTGGCGGCAAGTGTTTGACCGAAATGCCTTTACTGCCTAAAAATGTCTCACGTCGTTTAAAATAAAAATTCTCAGTGTCAAATAAGACACCATCCATATCAAATATTATTGCCTTTATCATGAAAGCCTCCTGAAAACATTCTATCATATTTTCAGAAGAGATAAAAATACACATCAAGGGCTTTTTCGAAGATTTTTTGCTACAATAATGCCATGACAAAACTAGCTATTATGAGTGATTTACATATCGATTTGAATCAGTTTGATGATTTTGAAATTCAGACACTCATTGACACCTTAAACGCAGAAAACATTTCTCATCTGCATTTGGCTGGGGATATTTCCAACCATTTTTATGACATCTCTTACCCATTTTTAGAAACAATGAGCAAGCATTTTGACGTTACTTATAATCTCGGCAATCATGATATGCTTGACTTAGATGACAAGGCGATTGATGATTTGGATTTTCAGATTATTCCGTTGGGGCAAAAGACACTCTTGGCTTTTCATGGCTGGTATGATTATTCCTTTTTCCCAGAAAAATCTGAAGCTGAAATAATCACATTTAAAAATACTTTCTGGTTTGATCGACGTTTAAATCGCAACTTTTCCGATAAAGAACTCACGCGCCAAACAACACAAAAACTCGATAACGCCTTATCAACAATTGCCAATGACGTGATTGTCAGTCTGCATTTTGTGCCACATCACCAATTTACCTTGCAACACGAACGTTTTAAACCATTTAATGCTTTTTTAGGTAGTCAAGTTTTTCATGATATTTTCAAAAAACATCAAGTTAACGACGTGATTTTTGGGCATACTCATCATAGTATCGCTTCGCAGCAAATTGACAATATTACTTACCATGCTAAACCGCTTGGTTATATCCGCGAGTGGGATTTGACTATTGATTATGTCAATCAACACCCCGAACTCAACCCAAATCAGACCTGGAATCTTAGCAAACGCTACAACATTGTCAAAAAACTGGATGACTTTACTGATTACAAACGTCAAAATTTGGCACAAGAATTCCGAAAATCCATGACTATTTTTGAATTAAAAAATGAGTATGGGACAAAAGTCCAACCTCAACAAAAAAAGTGAACAAACAGAGTTTTCTGACAGTTAAACTTCTGTTTGTTCGCTTTTTTGTTAATTTAAGTCATTCAAATGGCTTAATAGTAAAGTTTTTCAAAAATCAAAATCTTTTTGTCCCAGACTCATTTTAGTTATTAGATCAGATTATATACGATAATAAACAGTAAGTTTATAATAATCTTTTAAAAAGACAAAAACCTAATTTTTCAATAAAATTTTATATTATATTTTTCTTTTATGATAAACTATATTTATAATATTTTTGAGGTTAATACAATGAAACAATTGGGACAAGTCTTTAAACTACTGAGAGAAGCTCGACATATATCACTTTCTGAAGCATGTGGGGGAGAATTTTCACCATCCATGCTTTCTAAATTTGAGAGTGGAAAAAATGAAATTTCAGCACAAAAATTATTCACTGCTCTAGAGAATACTCATACTGAAGTTAACGAATATCTTTACCTAGTCAGAGGCTTTTCTGAAAGCCAATTAGTAAGACTACAAAAAAGTATTCAAGAATTGGAATTAAATAATGACTATATTGGTCTAACAAATATGTACAACTCAGAAATTAAAAAGTGGAAAAAATCCAAGTAATCAAAACCATAAAATAAATTCCCTTATCATCAAAGCACATATGAAAGGACTAGATGATACAACACAACTCTCTAAAGAAGAGGAAACATTCTTGTATGACTATCTCTTTAATACTGATTTTTGGGGAAATTATGAATTGACTCTTTTTGCAATCAGTTCAACATTAATATCATCTGAACTATTTACAAAATATACTCGTGAAATGCTACATAAAACTGATTTCTTGGGTTTATTAGATGAAAATAGAAACATTATACAAACACTATTAATTAATGGTTTCCTACTATGTATTGAAAAAGAAGATTTCGTTAATGCAGGTTACTTTGATAAATATATTCAAGAACATTTTTTTAAAGAAAACGAGACCTATTATCGTATCATTTATCTTTGGGCTAAAGGTTTTTTAAAATATAAGCTAAATGAACAGTCAGATGGTATTCAACAAATGAAACAAGCAATATCCATTCTAAAAATATTAAACTGTCACCAAGCTGCTAATTACTATCAAGAAGCATTAGAAAGAGAAACTACAAAACAGGAGGGTTGAATATATTCATCCCTCCTGTTTTGCGTAATTATTTTTTTATAAGTAGTTATAATCACTAAAATATCATAAAAAGTAAAGATATTTGTAAAAAATCAATAGAATATATTCAAATTTTCTCAATATTCTAAATTATATATATAATATAACTATAAAATAAAGGGGGAGGGGATGATAATTATGAATTAGAATATACACAACAAACATACTAAAACATTTATATATCTTTATTTTACATGGGAGGAAATTGTTATGACTCAATTTATTAGCGAAATGAACAAAAAAGAAGTTCCAACTACCACACAAAATGTTAATGTTACTTTTGGTTGTCACATTGGCTAACAAAGTTAATAAGAAAGACTAGAATATAAGTCTGGCCTTTTTTATTTCAAGGAGAATAATCTTGAATGAAATTTATACCTATAACATAAACCTAAAATCTTTACCTCTAGTTGGTTTTAAAATACATATCTCAGCAACACCCTATAATTTTAAAGCAATCCTTAGAGTTGTCCTGCCTTATTTAAATAAAAAACATCTAAATTATAAATACATTTCAAAACAGGAAGATATTCTTAAAAATTTCTCTATTTTTGAAGAAACTACCAACTCGGGTAAGTTAATAACAATATATCCTGAGAATACACAACAATTTAAAGAAATTTTAAATGATCTTTATAAAATAATCCCAAACTCTACAGATGGAATCTATATTTTAAGTGATCATCCATATCGTGATTCTAACAATATTTTTTATCGCTATGGTTTTTTTAAAGAAATACCAGAATATTCTAAAAATGGTATTTTAACCCTTACCGGACCCAATGGAGAGATTTGGCAAGATTACCCTAAAACTTATTTTGACTTACCTTCATGGATAGATGATATTCAGGATATAAATCTGCAAAAAACATCTTATCTATCAAAAAATTATAGGATTGATCAAATCATACACTCTTCAAATGGTGGTAATATCTATAGGGGAGTAGCTACAAAAACGAATCGCTTAATTGTTATGAAAGAGGCAAAACCATATATTCTATTTTTTGACAACGTTGAAAAGCGTAGTCTTCGTAAAAATGAATATCAAATATCTCAACAAATTAATAATTACATTCCTACTCCTTTAGAAAAAGTACAGGAATGGATAAATACTTATTATATCTATGAGTATATTGATGGAATTAATTTAACCTCGTATACTACTCCACTTACCATTTTTTCATATGAAATAACTACAGAGAAGGAGAATTCTAAAAAATTTGAGCAGTTTTTAGCTGTAATTAATAATCTTTTCCAATTAGTTGATTATTTCCATGAAAATAATGTTATTTTAAATGATATACATGCTGATAATTTCCTTGTAAATTCAAAAAAAATATATTTTATTGATTTAGAAACCTCTTACGAATATAAGGGTAAACCTATTGTTGGAATCTATAATAACAATAGTTTAAAAGATTGGAATAACATTGATGGCAAAGTATCTGATTGTCATAAAATTGGAAATATGATTCTCTATCTTATTGGAAGACTTCAGATCAAGTCAAAACTGACAAATGAATTAAATATTTTAAATAATTTATTACAATTTTACGGCATTGAATCAAATATAGAGGAACTAATCAGTTATTTATTTACACCATCAGCCTCCATAAAGACTGCCAAAAAAATATTAAAACAAATATATGTTAATGTGAAGTATAATGATAAATTCTTAATCAACAAAAAATTAACTACCTTAAAAAAACAGCTAATCTCTCTTGATTTATCAACGGCTAATCTTTCTCTTATTGAGTATATATACTCCAATAATCCAAATTATAAGAAATACTTAAAATATTTAGACAATCCTATTTATTTAAGATACTTTATTGACTCCGAAAAAAATTTTGGTTTAGAGGGGTTAGCAGGTATTTTAATTCTTCTAAATAAGTCATCCTGCGATGAAAGTATTATTTTATATGCTATCAATAAGCTAATCAACAATATCATTGATACCAAAAACGGCAAGATGGTAAAAATTAATAACAATACCGCTTCACCATATTTAAGCAGTGGTTCTGCTGGAGTAATAAAAGCTCTCCTAAATATTAATTATCAAAAATATCAAAAAGTAATTGAAGAATTGTCCAATGGTATAACAGCTAGTTTTGCACAACGACCAAATTATTGGAATGGAATGTTAGGCATAGCAGATACTCTACTAGATGTCTACGCTGTTACACACAATAAAAATTATATTAACTTTACAAAAACCTTAATTATTAATTCAAGTTACTATTTAGATTCTAAGAGACTATCCAAAAATGAATTTATACAAGTTTTTAATCATCTTGATTATCTTACAAATATAGATTGGAGTTAAAATGAAATTAATATTTAAAAATAAAGTATATAGATTTTTAACAATTTCACGCCTGTTGAACTCCATGGGCTCTTCATTATATAATATTGTCTTTATTGTATATGCTGCAAATATGTTCCATTCTAAAATTATTGTTAGTTTAGCCAACATAACTATGGTTATACCGACAATATTTACAGTATTTGTTGGCATTAAAGCTGATAATACTGTAAATAAGAGGAGATTTTTAATATTAACGGGATTTGTTCAAGCAATATTATTTACACTAATATCACTTATTATAAACGAAGCAACTCTCTTAGTTTTTTCAACTGTTAGTCTTTTTAATATAATTAGTGATATACTTAGTGACTACTCAAATGGATTAAGAATGCCTATTATTCAAAAGAATGTTGGGCAGAATGATTTAATTGAAGCCTACTCTTTTACGCAGTTTATTTCTTATATCTGCAATCTATCTGGGCAAGCAATCGGTGTTTGGCTTTTAACTACCTCACAAAACAACTTTACTATTGTCGCCCTTATGAATGCATTATCATTCTTTTTATCTGTTTGCATATTAATACCTGTAAAAAAAGAATTGACACATGAAAACGTTAAAGAAGAACAGAGTTCTGATTCCTTTTTTAAACAGTTATCCAGTATGTTTTCCAACATCAAAATGATTTTTAACGAGTCTAGCACGACCAATTTTATTCATTCACTTATTGCTATTTTACTTCTAAATACATTAGGCGGCTCTATTACGGCCATCTATAATATTTTTCTTTTAAATCAAAATATACTAAATTTATCCTATAGTAAGGCATTGCTAGTAGTTGAAACAATCTTAGTCGGTGGTATCTTAATAGGAAGCCTTACACCGCATGATTATTTTTCGAAATTATCAATTGATAACTTATTAAAGATTACTGCTGTTGTCTTCACTTTTGTTGGACTATCAAATTTATTTCATTTTTCTTCTATTATTGGAATTATTATATTATCATTTGCTACATATCTCTCTGGGAAAGTTAACCCCAAAATTAACTCTCTTTTATTAACTAATCTTCCTTCAAATGTTTTAGCTCGAACTAGTAATTTTCTTTCCCTACTGTTCACGCTATCCATTCCCGTAGGAACTACTGTTTTTTGTATTATATCATCGTGGAATATGAATATTACATGGGCAATTTTTACTATTATTGCTACCACTATACTAGTATTATCATCCCAAAAAACAAAGTGATAGCATTTAGACACTCAAAAGATAGATAGTAGAATAAAATTTTATATACTACTTTAAATGAGAAGACTGGGACAACGGTCCGACATCAATCAGTGAAAGTGAATAAAAGAAATTTCCTAACACTCAAGTTTCTGTTTTATTCGCTTTTTATTAATTTTAACCATTCAAAGGACTTAATGAAGATTTTGATAAATTAAACACTATGAAGAATGTCGTATATCTATCAAGCTAATGAATATATAAGTTCAAAAAATATTGGTATTGTTTTTTATAAAACATAACAACAAAATCATTATAGATGAAAAGTTATTTTAATCGAGTAGAGGCTAACACGTAGCCCCTCTCACACCACCGTACGTGCCGTTCGGCATACGGCGGTTCCATTAACTGTTAACACGTCGTTCCATGTAGTAGTCTAAACAGCTAACCAGTCCTCGTTTTGTGAGAACTGGTTTTGATATAGCGCGATTAAGGACAGACTTACAAGCTACCAGTTGATAGTGGTTACCCCAGCCTGATACCTTATCGGCTAACCACCTAGGAACACCTAATTTAAGCAAGCCCCAATGCCGTTTAGCTTTAATGCCGTTTAGCTTTGGTTTTCCACTGCTTCCATATAATCACTCGTAAGCGAGTTCGTAAATGCCTATCTATATTGGTTAGAGCTGTTTTCATCACTCCGATACGGAAGTAATTTATCCAGCCCCTGATTAGCCAGTTTAGACGTTGAATTCTCATACCGAGGTCTATACTATGCTTACGGCTGGTAAGAAGTTTTAACTTTTCCTTGAACCGTTTAATGCTATCTTGATGAGGACGACTGAACCATTGGTTTGTTTTCGGTTGATGCCAGAAACCAAATCCGAGATACTTTAGACTGGTTGGCTTAGTGATTTTGGTCTTACTAGCATTAACCTTGAGACCGAGACCTTTCTCAATATAGCGAGTAACAGAATACAGCACTCGAATAGCTGATGCTCTACTTCCTACAGCGATAACACAGTCATCCGCGTACCTCACAAAACGTAACCCTCGTGCCATTAGCTCCTTATTCAACTCATTTAACATGATATTAGATAAGAGTGGTGATAGGTTGCCACCTTGCGGTGTTCCTACTGGCGTATCATGGTACTTTCCTTGTATCATAACGCCAGCTTGTAGGTACTTACGGATGAGAGATTCTGTATCTCCGTCATTGATGAGGTTGTGAACATAGGACATCAGGCGGTCTTGGGGAACATTATCAAAGAATTTCTCTAGGTCAATGTCCGCTATCCAAGTATAACCGTCATTAAGATAATCTAATAACTTTAGGATAGCCATTTCACAAGAGCGGTTCGGACAAAAGCCATAACTCGTCTCTTGGAAGTGTGGTTCACACAAAGGAGTGATGACTTGGACTATCGCTTGTTGGATAATTCTATCAACTATAGTTGGTATACCTAGGTTACGCTTTCCTCCCTGTGGTTTGGGTATTTCTACGCGTAAGACAGGTTGTGGTTTGTACTTTCTTGCAAGTATCTGGCTCTTAATCGTACGCCAATTCTTATTAAGATACAGACCGATATCCGTTACCGTGATACCGTCTACACCAGCTGAGCCTTTATTAGCACAGACTTTGGTGAAAGCAATCATCATATTCTCTTTGGATAAGATTTGTGTTAATAGTTGCGACATGTGTGATTCCTTTCTTGTTTCGTTACCTGCGGGACACCTTACATTGGTGGTAGCTTCCATTAACCATACGGGTTAGCTTCCTCTACCTATCAGACCGACGTTGCAGGTACAGGCGAAGTGGAATGGCACTTCAGTTAATAGTTCACCCCTTCGCTCCACTTCCATTACAGAAGTTTCAACACTACTATGGGTTCGGCTGACTTCTCATTGTTCGTTGTTACTAGGATCATCCCCAAATGAGACCTCACGGGATAAGTCATACATCTTTCCTCGGTTACTCTCGTGATTTACGCCAACAGGTTACGACTACCTTTTTGGACTTTGGCGTTTTATGCCACCTCATCCACTGTTAACGCCTTGTATCACGTTTCTGTTCATAGAGCCCCGATTTCGCTATCCCTTCCTCTCCCCGCTACCTCACGATAGTCAGGATGCAGAGTCGCTGTTGGGTTCACCGGTAGCGGGTGCCCCAGAGGACTTGACAACATGCCCGTCGTACATAAAAAGCAAATCTCACACATGAGATTTGCTTTTTGCTGAATCAATCTAATTCAATTTTATATTTTTAAATTGCTTTTTCGTCTTGTCCAAGTGCACGTTGAACAGCTTTAACGATTTCAGTTAAAACAAGCATAAGCAAGCTTCCAATTATAACTGCGAGCCATTGGGTAACGCTTAGGTGCGAAACATGGAACAAATCATTAAATCCAGGTACTACGATTGTTACCATCAAAAGAAGAAAGGCTACTGGGATGGCCCAGTTAAAGGTTCTGTTTTTAAAAGCTCCGACAGTAAAGATAGATTGATAAACAGATTTAACATTGAAAGCATGAACCAATTGAATTAAACCAAGTGTCGCAAATGCCATTGTTAAAGCATCTTCGTGTACCATACGATTAGCAGCATGTTCTGGGAACATCAAGGCCCAACCATAGACACCAAGAACAAGAACAGTTTGGAAAATTCCTTGATAAATAATCGCTCCCATGACACCACCGTCAAAGAAATTAGACTGACGACCACGAGGTTTGTGGCTCATAACACCAGGTTCGGCAGGTTCAACACCAAGCGCAATAGCTGGTAGTGTATCGGTTACCAAGTTAATCCAAAGAAGATGAACAGGTTGAAGCACATCCCAACCAAATAATGTTGCAAAGAAAATCGTAAAGACTTCTGCCATGTTAGCTGAGAGAAGATATTGAATAGATTTTTGAATGTTTGAGAAAACTTTACGTCCTTCTTCAACTGCAACAATAATTGTAGCAAAGTTGTCATCAGCAAGAACCATATCAGAAGCGCCTTTAGATACTTCTGTACCTGTAATCCCCATACCAATACCAATGTCGGCTGTCTTGAGTGAAGGCGCATCATTGACACCATCACCAGTCATGGCAACAACCTTACCTTCATTTTGCCAAGCTTTTACGATACGCACCTTGTGTTCTGGAGACACACGTGCATAAACTGAGTATTGTTTGAAAACTTTTTGAAATTCTTCATCAGAAAGTTCATTAAGTTCAGCACCAGTAAAGACGTGGTCTTGACCATCATCTTCAATGATACCAAGGCGTTTGGCAATAGCTTCCGCTGTATCTTGGTGATCTCCAGTAATCATGATTGGACGAATACCAGCTTCTTTAGCAACAGCAACAGCTTTTGCAGCTTCTGGACGTTCAGGGTCAATCATTCCGACCAAGCCAGAGAAAATCAAATCAGCCTCAACAATTTCTGACTCAAGTGTTGGAATTTCAGAAACGTATTTGTAAGCCATCATCAAGACACGAAGAGCTTTTTGCGCCAATTCCTTATTAACAGCAAGAATAGCTTTTTTTTCATCCGTAGTAATCTCACGAACCTGACCATTTTCTTCAATACGAGTGACACGTTTAAGAAGTTGGTCTGGTGCACCTTTTACGGCAACAAAGTAGTTACCATCAGCTTCTTTATGAATCGTTGACATCAATTTGCGTTCAGAATCAAACGGCAATTCTGCCACACGTGGTTCTTCTTTAAGAGCTTCACGTACATCAAAACTATGATCAAGTCCGAATTGCACAAGAGCTGTTTCTGTCGGGTCACCAATCAATTTGCCATTTGGGTCAATTTTCGTATCGTTTGCAAAGTTCATGATACGAAGCGTATTGTTATCTTTTGCAATTTCACTAGCAGAGCTTTGTAATTGACCGTTGGTATAAACTTTCTCAACCGTCATTTGGTTCATTGTAAGAGTACCAGTTTTATCTGAAGCGATAATTTCAGTTGAACCAAGTGTTTCAACAGCAGGGAGTTTACGCACGATTGAATTACGTTTAGCCAGTGTTGTTGTCCCCATTGAAAGCACAATTGTAACAATGGCAGGCAAACCTTCAGGAATAGCAGCAACAGCAAGAGCAACAGATGTCATCAAGCCTTCAAGCGGAGCTTCTCCACGAACAAAGACACCCATGATAAAGGTAATAATAGCAATACCTACCACCAAGTAAGTCAACACTTTAGACAATTGATTAAGATTTTGTTTCAGTGGTGTGTCTGTTTCATCAGCATTTGCAAGCATATCAGCAATCTTACCAACTTCGGTGTACATTCCTGTATTGACAACAACACCTGAACCACGTCCATAAGTGACATTTGAGTTTTGGTAAGCCATGTTAACTCGGTCACCAATACCCGCATCAGCTGCAACATCTACCGATAAATCTTTATCAACAGGGACAGATTCACCAGTCAGAGCTGCTTCTTCAATTTTCAATGACGCAGCTTCCAAGAGACGCATATCTGCAGGCACCACATCACCAGCTTCAAGCATAACAATATCACCAGGAACTAATTTGCGTGAATCAATTTCGACAAGATGACCATCACGGCGGACACGTGCGATTTGGCTTGACATGTCTTTGAGCGCTTCAATTGCCGCTTCGGCTTGGCCTTCTTGGTAAACACCAAATGCTGCATTAAGGATAACAACCGCTAAAATGATAAGCGCATCTGTCAAACCTTCAGTACCTTCGGTAATTACAGAGAGGGCTGCTGCCACTAGCAAAATAATAATCATTAAATCCTTGAATTGATCAAGAAATTTTGCAAGTAACCCTCGTTTTTGACCCTCTTTGAGCTCATTATGACCATACTCATCTAAGCGCTTTTGGGCTTCCGCTGTCGATAAACCATCATGTGATGATTGTAAAGCCTCTAACGTTTCATCTTTTCCTTGTGTGTAAAACAAGGCTTTACTTTGTTCTTTAAACAAAATAATATCCTCCTCTGGTCTCTTTTCTAAAAATAGAAAAAGAGACCTGTTTTTTAAAAACAAGTCTCGCTGTTTAAGATTATGCCGGAAATCAATGATTTCGTAATGACGACATAAACGCGATTGTTCAGTCGCAAATGCGCACTGAAGGTTTACCATTCGTTTTGTTCATCCTAAGCACCGCAATTGCAGATTGGACTTAAATCCAACAAAACAAGACGCCGACAGAGGAAGCAAAAACAAAGGTAAAAATCGCCTGCTACTCCCTTGAATACAGAGTAATCATATCAATTTTTACCTTTTTTGTCAACTGAATACATTCCCACTCAAACGCCGATAATATCAGATTTATAGCGTGTTTATGCCCAATTAATTTCTAGCTGATAATTCGCAAAAACACTCTCACCATCAACTTGTTTGAGTTGATAATGAATTTTAAGATGTTGTTGTTCAGCATCCAACTCATAAACACTTGTTTGCGTTTGTAAATGCTGCAAGCCTACTGGCGTTGGAATGGCAACCAAAGCAGGATTTTCACGGTGAAAACGCATAATTGATTTCGGCGTTGAATAACGTGTCATGACCAACTCTTGCTCATTACACTTGAGCATCACCGTTTCTTCTTCCTCATTGGTATAAGTAAGGTAAATATGCCCGTTTTTTTCCGTTAATTTGACAGGATAAGATTGCTCAACCAGCTCAACCTGCCCATCCAAATCAATTTTATTCTTAATGTGAAGTTTCATGTAATGTTAAAATGTCTTTCCTTTCCCTAAAATTATAGCAATTTTGACGTGTTAAAGCCACTATAAGCCTAACGTTTAATGGCAGATGAGCGAAGTAAACTTGTTCCCGTGCAAAGAGCAATAAAGACAATCAAAATTTTAAAATGATTAATATCAAGTTTGCTCAAGAAAAAGGCTGCTGTCAGAACACCAAAAGAACCACCAATAATAATTCCTAAAACACCAGGCCAATTGACACGACCAGACTTAATAAAATCTGTCGTACTCGCTGACATGATAACTGCTGCATCAAGCATCATCACAGGTAAGGCTACCGAAGGATTAATGCCTAGCATTGAGAAGAAAATTAACTCTGGCGCATAATTTCCTAGCCCCATTGTCATTAAAACACCAACCGTAAAATTAAACACCACTCCAACAAAAAGCCAGATACCATGTAAACCATGAGCACTTTCAGAGATGCTAGACCCAGGATTGGCAATTAGTCGGTAAACCATAATAAATGCTGCAACAATTAGCAGAATTCCCAAGACACGTTGGACTTGGCGGGTATTCCAATTTTTAGTTACTCGTACTCCTACAAATGCTCCTAAAAAGGAGGCGATTGCCATCGCAAACAAAGTTATTAAGTCAACCTCCACGATAGTAATGAAACAAAGTGCCTCAATCAAAACAGGAATAATATGCGCTGTCGATAAGGTTGCAGGAATTTGTTTATCATCTTCAACAAGTTTTGTGGCTTTAAAAAGTGCTGTACTTGTTGCAAAGGTTCCAATCCCTAGCGTATCCAATAAATCTGTCACGTAACCAATCCATAGCCCCGTCCAGAATTTTTCCTTTAAATTAATGCCCTGCTTTTTAGCATTGACCAGAATATTTCCCATTGTCCAAAAGATGAGAAAAATCAAAAAAAGTTGAATCATACGAAGAATAAGTTCATTTGTCATAGTCACCATTATAAATCAAATCCAAGTATTCGTAAATATCCCAAACCTTCAAAAATCAGCTTTACAAAGTTTTTTGTTATAATGAAAGTATGAATGAAAAAGTATTTCGTGACCCTGTTCACAACTATATAACTGTCAATCATCAGGTCATTTACGACCTTATCAATAGTAAAGAGTTTCAGCGCCTACGACGGGTCAAACAAGTTTCGACAACTGTTTTCACCTTTCATGGTGCAGAACACAGCCGCTTCTCACACTGTTTAGGGGTTTACGAGATTGCAAGACGTGTGACTGACATTTTTGATGACAAATTTCCTGATATTTGGAATTCTGATGACAATCTCTTAACGATGGTGGCTGGGCTTTTACATGATGTCGGACATGGTGCTTATTCACACACTTTTGAAAAACTCTTTGATACCGACCATGAAGCCGTTACACAAGAGATTATCACCAGTCCAGATACTGAAATCAATACTATCTTGCGTCGTGTCTCGCCTGATTTTCCAGAAAAAGTCGCTAGTGTTATCAACCACACTTATCATAATAAACAAGTTGTCCAACTCATTTCTAGCCAAATTGACTGTGACCGTATGGACTACCTTTTGCGCGATTCTTACTATAGTGGCGCTAATTATGGTCAATTTGACTTGAATCGCATTCTACGTGTGATTCGCCCAACCGAAGACGGTATTGTTTTTGAATACAATGGCATGCACGCCGTTGAGGACTATATTGTCAGTCGTTTCCAAATGTATATGCAAGTGTATTTTCACCCTGCTAGTCGCGGAATGGAAGTATTGTTACAAAATCTTTTAAAGCGCGCAAAATACCTTTACCAAACTGATACTGATTTCTTTGAAAGAACATCACCAAATCTGATTCCATTTTTAGAAAATCATGCTAACTTAGCTAATTATCTTGCTTTAGATGATGGGGTGATGAATACCTATTTTCAAACTTGGATGACTGCTGAAGATGAGATTTTAGCTGATTTGGCAAGCCGTTTTGTCAATCGTAAAGTCTTTAAATCGGTGACTTTCGAAGAATCGTCACGCAAAGAACTCAGTCACCTTGTTGACCTTGTCAAATCTGTTGGCTTTGATCCTGATTATTACACAGGCATCCATGTCAATTTTGACTTGCCTTATGACATTTACCGTCCTGAAAAAGAAGAACCAAGAACCGAGATTAATATGATTCAAAAAGACGGCTCTGTTGTAGAATTATCAACAATTTCACCAATCGTCAAAACCTTAACGGGTACTATTTATGGCGATAGACGATTCTATTTTCCAAAAGAAATGCTAGTTGATAACGACCTATTTGCCGTTGATAAGAAAGCCTTTATGAGCTATATTTCAAACGAACATTTTGTTTATCATAATTAATTTTAAGAGCGTATCATGACTTATTTAGCATTAAAAACGTTCCGCTTCAGATTTCCTTGTGTTCCCCATGACAAATAAGCCACTTTTTAGTAAGATAGATAGGTAGAGATTCTTTAGGAAGGGTAAAATAACCTTATGTCTATTAAATTAGTCGCTGTCGATATCGACGGCACACTTTTGACCAATGACCGCAAAATCACACCTGAAGTTTTTGAAGCTGTTCAAGATGCTAAAAAACAAGGTGTTAAGGTCATCATTGCTACTGGACGTCCAATTCCAGGTGTTCAAACACTTCTCGATGAATTAAACCTGAAAGAATCAGGCGATTATGTCATCACTTTCAATGGTGGTTTAGTCCAAGATACCGCTACTGGTGAGAACATTATCACTGAAACCATGACTTACGATGATTATCTTGATATTGAATTCCTTAGCCGTAAGTTAGATGTTCATATGCACGCTATTACCAAAGAAGGTATCTTCACTGCAAACCGCAACATTGGTAAATACACTGTTCACGAATCAACCCTAGTTAACATGCCAATTTTTTACCGCACCCCAGAAGAAATGGGCGATAAAGAAATTATTAAAATGATGTTCATTGATGAACCTGAAATTCTTGATGCTGCAATCGCTAAAATGCCACAAGAATTTTATGACAAATACACCATTGTCAAATCAACACCATTTTACCTAGAATTCATGAACAAAAGTGCTAGCAAAGGCAATGCCATTACACACCTTGCCAAAAAAATGGGGCTTGGCAAAGACCAAACCATGGCTATTGGCGATGCTGAAAACGACCGTGCCATGCTTGAAGCCGTTGGTAACCCTGTTGTCATGGAAAATGGTACACCAGAACTTAAAGAGATCGCTAAATATATTACAAAATCAAATGAAGAAAGTGGCGTTGCATACGCCCTTAGAGAGTGGGTCTTAAAATAATGTATAGCTATAAAATCGGTATTTCTGCGGAAGAACACGATAATTTTGCAAAATCAAGTAACCAAACAAACCTTTTACAATCATCAAATTGGGCAAAAATTAAAGATAATTGGGATAACGAACGCATTGGTTTCTATAAAGACGATGCCTTAGTTGCTTCTGCTTCTATCCTTATCAAAGCTTTACCACTTGGCTTTACCATGCTTTATATCCCTCGTGGACCAATCATGGACTACAGTGACAAAGAACTCGTTGCCTTTGTCATCAGCTCACTTAAGAAGTATGGTAAAACAAAACGCTCCCTCTTCATCAAAATGGACCCTGCTTTACTGCTTAAACAATACAAAATCGGTGAAGAAGTTGATGAAAACAAAGACACACTTACTGCTATTAATAACTTGACAGCAGCGGGTTGCGAATGGACTGGACGCACAACAACAATTGCTGAAAGTATTCAACCTCGTTTCCAAGCAAATGTCTATACCCAAGAAGACATGACAGCAACTTTCCCTAAACACACCAAACGTTTGATGAAAGATGCTATTCACCGTGGTGTCATCACTAGCCGTGGTACAATCGATGACGTTAAAGCTTTCGCTGATGTCGTCGCTCTTACTGAAAATCGTAAAGGCGTTGCCCTGCGTAATGAAGATTATTTCCGTAAAATGATGGAAACTTACGGTGACGATGCTTACCTACACCTTGCCAAAGTTAATTTGCCAAAACGTCTAACTGAATACAAAGAACAACTTGCTCAAATCGAAAAAGAGTTGTCTGAAACTGCTGAACATCAGAAAAAACGTTTGACTAAGTTAACACAACAAAAAAATTCTGTGACAAAATACATCACTGAGTTTGAAGAATTTGTTGAAAAATACCCAGATGAACTCATCATTGCAGGTATCTTATCTGTATCATTTGGTAATGTCATGGAAATGCTTTATGCTGGTATGAATGATGAATTCAAGAAATTCTACCCACAATATTCCCTTTATCCAAAAGTATTCGAAGATGCTTACGCTGACGATATTATTTGGGCAAATATGGGGGGGGTTGAAGGAACACTTGATGACGGTTTAACTAAATTTAAAGCAAACTTCAACCCAACTATTGAAGAATTCATTGGAGAATTTAACATTCCAGTCAATCCATTCCTTTACAAACTTTCAAACTTGGCTTACAATATTCGCAAACAAAGGAGAAATAGCCATTAATGACCTCTCTTGAGATTATCGAAAAAAAAGTTTTTGAGACTTTTTGCAACACCGTCTCTTACAAATCATTTATGCAATCGGTAGAGATGGCGGATTTATTAAAAAAACGTGGGTACCAAGTAACCTATCTTGGACTAAAAGATGAAGAGACACTGCAAGTTGCTGCCGTTCTCTTTAGCTTGCCAATGACAGGTGGGCTCCACATGGAAATCAATTCTGGTCCTGTTTCACGTGATAAACACTATCTGAAACCATTCTACCAAGAACTTCAAAGCTATGCTAAAGAAAATGGAGCTCTTGAATTGCTGGTCAAACCTTATGATACCTATCAGCATTTTGACACAACTGGTCAGCCAACCGACCAAGAAAACACGGCACTATTAGACGATTTTCTATCACTCGGTTATCAACACGATGGGCTTTTGACTGGTTACCCAGGTGGCGAACCTGACTGGCATTATGTCAAAGATTTGACTGACTTAGATGAAAAAACATTACTAAAATCGTTTAGCAAAAAAGGGCGTCCATTGGTCAAAAAAGCTAAGACCTTCGGCATCACCTTACGAAAACTTAACCGTGATGAATTGCCGCTTTTCAAGGAAATCACTTCTGCCACATCAGACCGCAGAGATTACGATGATAAATCCCTTGATTATTACCAAGATTTCTATGATAGCTTTGGAAATTCTTGTGAATTCATGGTTGCAAGTTTGAATTTTCAAGATTATTTAGAACACCTTGAAACTGATAAAGCCAAACTTGACCAACGAATCGAAAAACTCCAAACTGCCATTGAAAATAATAATGTTTCTGAAAAGAAACAAAATCAGCTTCGCGAATTATCCAGTCAATCTGCGACATTTGATACACGCATGGCAGAAGCTAAAGAATTCATTGGTAAGTACGGTTCACAAAATGTTGTCCTTGCAGGAAGCCTATTTGTTTATACCAAACAGGAAGCTGTCTATCTCTTCTCAGGTTCTTACCCTGAGTTCAATAAATTCTACGCACCTGCCTTGCTTCAAGAATATGTCATGTTAGAAGCCATAAAACGTGGCATTACGACTTATAATCTTCTTGGTATCACAGGAGAATTTGACGGTTCAGACGGCGTTCTGCGTTTCAAACAAAACTACAATGGCTACATTACCCGAAAGATGGGAACTTTCCGTTACTACCCTCACCCACTCAAATACAAATTAATTCATCATCTCAAAAAAATATTGAGACGTCATTAAAAATTATGCCTTGAAACCCAAACGTTTCAAGGCTTTTTAGTTGGAACTTAACTTCCAAATTTGTTGCTCTTTGCTTTACAAGCTATATTTTTTATCGCTCAAATCTATAACCAAAAAAGAAAGCATAAAAAAAACTACCTGTCCTAAGACAAGTAGATTTAAATGACTTCAATGTTTCTTGATTATTTTACAAAGTCAAGAAGAGCAAGGAAGCTTTCTGGTTGAAGTGATGCACCACCGACAAGGGCACCATCAACGTCTGGGCAAGCCATGTAAGCTGCAACGTTTTCAGGTTTAACTGAACCACCGTATTGAACGCGAACCTTATCAGCTACTGCTTGACCGAAGTCTGCTGCAACTGTGTCACGAACAACTTTACACATTTTTTGTGCATCATCTTGGCTAGCTGATTTACCAGTACCGATAGCCCAGATTGGTTCGTATGCGATAACAAGTGAAGAAACTTGTTCTTCTGACAATCCAGCAAGAGCAGCTGAAACTTGTCCACCTACGAATTCAGCTGCTTTACCAGCTTCGTAAGTTTCAAGGGTTTCACCACAGCAGATGATTGGAAGCATACCGTTAGCAAAGATTGCTTTAGCTTTTTTGTTGATATCTTCGTCAGTTTCGTGGAAGTACTCACGACGTTCTGAGTGACCGATTACAACGTAGTCAGTTCCCATTTCAGACAATACTTTAGGGCTGTTTTCACCAGTGAAAGCACCAGCGTTTTCAAAGTAGCAGTTTTCAGCAGCAACTTTAAGGTTTGAACCTTTAGCTGCAGCAAGAACTGTTGAAAGGTCAAGTGCAGGAGCTGCGATACCAGCTTCAACAAGTTCTGATGAAGGCAATTTAGAAGCTACTGCTTCAACGAATGCTTTAGCTTCTTCTGGATTTTTGTTCATTTTCCAGTTACCAGCGATAAATGGTTTACGTGACATTTCACATACCTCTTCTTTTTTATTTACTCCCCTATTTTATCATATTTTTAGCAGGTTTTAAAGGTTCGACGGGATTTTTAGCGACAAACCTCAAAGAAATCACAAAAAGAGCCCCTTACGGGACTCTTCCACAATTACTATCTGACTAATAATTGTTATCTGGGAACTTAATTAATTAACTAAAATTAAGCTTCAATCTCTGAAACGATACCTGAACCAACAGTACGTCCACCTTCACGGATTGAGAATGTAGTACCTTGTTCAACGGCGATTGGGTGAATCAATTCAACGTCGATAGTTACGTTATCACCAGGCATTACCATTTCAGTACCTGCTGGAAGTTCGATTGAACCTGTAACGTCAGTTGTACGGAAGTAGAATTGTGGACGGTAGTTATTGAAGAATGGAGTGTGACGTCCACCTTCTTCTTTAGTAAGGATGTAAACTTCACCTTTGAATTTAGTGTGTGGGTGAATTGAACCTGGTTTAGCAAGAACTTGACCACGTTCGATTTCATCACGTTGGATACCACGAAGAAGAACACCAACGTTATCCCCTGCAAGACCTTCATCAAGTTGTTTACGGAACATTTCAACACCAGTAACAACAGCTTTTTGGATGTCGTCACGGATACCAACGATTTCAACTTCGTCGTTGACTTTAACAGTACCACGGTCGATACGTCCTGATGCTACTGTACCACGTCCAGTGATTGAGAATACGTCTTCGACTGGAAGAAGCAATGGTTTGTCAGTATCACGTTCTGGTTCTGGAATGTATTCATCAACAGTGTCCATCAATTCCATGATGATATCTTCGTAGTGAGTGTCACCTTCAAGAGCTTTAAGAGCTGAACCTTGGATAACTGGAAGATCATCACCTGGGAAATCGTATTCTGAAAGAAGGTCACGGATTTCCATTTCAACCAATTCAAGCAATTCTTCGTCATCAACAAGGTCAACTTTGTTCATGAAGACGATAAGGTATTTAACACCAACTTGACGTGAAAGAAGGATGTGTTCACGCGTTTGTGGCATTGGACCATCTGTTGAAGCTACTACAAGGATAGCACCATCCATTTGGGCAGCACCAGTGATCATGTTTTTAACGTAGTCCGCGTGTCCTGGAGCGTCGATGTGAGCATAGTGACGTTTAGCAGTTTCGTATTCAACGTGTGCAGTGTTGATTGTGATACCGCGTTCGCGTTCTTCAGGAGCAGCATCGATAGAAGCGTAGTCTTTTGGTTGGTTAACTGCGCTTGGAAGACGACGAGCAAGAACTGTTGTAATTGCAGCTGTCAAAGTAGTTTTACCATGGTCAACGTGTCCAATTGTACCAATGTTAACGTGTGGTTTACTACGATCGTATTTTTCTTTTGCCATTTGGGTAAAAGCCTCCAATAAAATATATTTTATAGATAGACAGTAGGCAATACAGTCTAACTTTACCTTACTATTTTAACAAATTATGCGGGAATTGCAAGTATTTTACTATTTTATTTATGATTTCTTTATTTCGTAAGTATGTAATATGGCTGAATTGTGACGCTCTGTCCGATATTCGAAGCGTAAATCCAATCCTTATCTTCAAGCTGGGTAAAATTTTCAGCACGCTCAGTAAGGATAACCCAGAAAAGGTTGCTGTTTTATAATTTGAATTATTTTTCAAGTAAGTTTTGGCATCATCTTCTAATGACATTGTTTCATCTTCAATACTATATCACTATATCGAAAATCAACGGCACCTGACTCAATAGCCTTTTTCAAATTTGACTTGAAGTTCTTAAAATCATCCGCATAATCATTTATTGAAGACGGAGCGAAACCTAGTTGGGCATCTAGAGCTAAATTCGCTGTATCCACAGTACTTGATGTGCCAATCCAGTACCAATTGACCAAAAGGCTATCAGGTACCATTTCTGTAATTTTTTGATAAGTGTAAGGTTTATCAAATGTAATAGCTACTTCCACAGCCTGTCCAGTCATTTCTATAACCTTACTAATATCTTGTGTGACTTCCATACTTACTGTCTTAGCGGAAGCATTAACATTATAGAAGATTGGTACTTTATAGAGATTGCTATGTGTATAGTTGAAGCTATTGCAATCTCCTTCTTCCAAGCCTTCATTTTGGCTAACTGACATGGGACGAATTATTGAATAATTTACTTGATACTCTTCAAAAGGGACACTAATACCGTCAATATTTTTAGAATGGTGTGACTAAAAGGTTCCTGTAAATTCCGAAGTTGCTTCAAAGCCCCAAGTGGTGTAGTCGATATTGGGATAGGCAATCTCTGACCTCAACAGATAGTTTTCTTTGACCATCTCTGCATGACGTGCTGTCAATGAACGTAATCCTAAAAAGATAATCAAGGCACTAATCAACATCGCACCGACACTAATCCCAACTGTTTTCAAGCGATTTTTCCGTAGCAATTTTTTCAAAATCATTTGAAATCGTCATAATAATACCCTTCTTTCTCTAATATTTTTTGCAAATCGCGTCGCCCTAGCATCAAATCAATCTTGGCTTTACTCACTGAAATACCAAGAACTTGACAAATCTCCTTTATAGAAAGATTCTGGAAGTAATACAAATCAATCACCAAGCGATATTTTTCCTTTAACAAAGCCACGGCTTGATAAAGTGGTTCATAATCTGAGGTGTCAAAAGCAATGACATTTTCATCCTTAAAGAATTCACGTTGCAAGATTTCCCAATACTTTTTATCGCGCCGATAGCGGTCAATGTAGAGCCTAACTGCCATACGGTACATCCATGATCGTATTTTCTCGAAAGGAAGGACAATCTCGCTTTCTAGCATTTTAACGAGAACATCTTGGCTAATGTCACGTGTATTTGCAGCACTAGCCCCCGATTTTTGCAAATAATAACTAATCTCCTCAGCGAATCCTAACAATTCCACCTCATAACCATCCAGCTTAATCCTACTCACCTCCCTTTTCACTTTTATAACGAATCACATTTCTTTTGGCTATAAAAAAACTCCCGCAAAGGGGAGATTTCTAATAAAAACTATCTAGGTCGATAACGTTGTCATCGTATTCTTGTGTTATTTCCTTGGCTTTTAATTCTTCTTCTGCTTCGCGGATGATTTCTTCGCGTTTTTCATTGGCGTCAATATTTAGCACAAAGCCGATAGCTACTGATAAAACTAGCAAACTATTTCCCCCTTGAGATAAGAATGGGAAGGTAACACCAGTTGACGGAATAAGCCCTGAAATTCCTCCGATGTTAACAAAAGTTTGCATGAGCATCATTCCGCCGATACCAAGAGCAATCATAGAGTTGAAAGGATTTTTAGCTTTAATGCCCACGTGCATAATACGTAAAATCAAAAAGAATAGCAATGCTAAAATGAACCCCGCACCAATTAAACCAAGTTCTTCAATGACAATTGAAAAGACAAAGTCTGTCGTTGCTTCGGGTAAGTAACCAGCTTTTTCAATCGAATTTCCCAAACCACGACCAAACCAGCCACCATTACTCATGGCATAATACGAATGTGCTAACTGGTGTCCTGAGTCCGTTAAATCATCAAATGGATTGAAAAAGGCACTGAAACGTTTGGCAACATAACCAAAGACTGGGACTTTTTCCATGGTTTTAACCCCGACAACCGCAATCAAGCCTAAGAAAGCAGCTGACAAAGCTGTTACGGTAGCTAAAATGGCTGAAAACCAACGATAACCAACCCCGCTAACAGAATACATGATTAAGGCTGTTAAAACGATAATTGCTGCATTTCCAAGGTCAGGTTGGGCAGCGACTAGCAATATCATGACTAACGAATAAACACGCCAATCCTTCAAATCGCTCCATTTTCTAGGAAACCATTTCCGCTTGGTAAGTGCTTGGTAATCATAGGTTTCAATCAATTCTTGACGCCTTGCAAAGGTAAATGCCAAAAACCAAACAATGATAATTTTCAAATATTCAGCTGGTTGGAAACTGATCGGTCCAATGACAATCCAACCGTGAGCACCATTAACGGTTTTAGTGAAGAAACGCGCAATGAGCAACAAAATAATTTCGATCATCATTGTCATGGTCAGCGTTCGTGAATTTTTTAAAAAGTTTAATTTCAGTTTATAAATAAAAAGAATGGCAATCAGACTGACTATCCAAAAAAGCCCTTGATTCAATACTGACGCAAACGGATTAAGACCATATTGGACAAGTGTCGCACTCGTTGTTGAATAGACAACAATCAGCCCAATAACAGACAGAATTAAATAAGGCACAAGGATAGAATAATTTAATAAATGCCTTTTATCGATTTTCATAGATTCCCCTACATAACATACATTCGAGTTTATTATATGCCATTATATCATCTTTCGACCCTAAAAAAAAGTAAAAGTCTGAGAAGTTAATCTCAGACTTTCAGAATATTTTGATATCAGCCAGAATTACGCAATCCTGTGGCAATACCGTTGATGGTTGTGTGGATGAGTTTTTCGTAATCTTCATCCAGCTCTTCATGACGTAAACGTTTGATTAATTCGATTTGAATGTAGTTCAAAACGTTGAAATAAGGCAAACGGTAATCTAAGCTTGCTTGAAGTGATGGAATGTCTTCTAACAAATCTTTGTGTTTTTCAATTGCCAAAATAACGTTTTTAGTCAATTGCCATTCGTCAAGGATAATATTAAAGATATCACGTACTTCTTCGCTTTCTGCCAATTGAGCATATTGGAAAGCAATATTCATATTTGATTTAGACAAGACCATATCAACATTTGAAAGAAGTGAATGGAAGAATGGCCATTTTTCATACATGTGTTGAAGTTTTGCCAAGTTTCCCTCTTCAGCGTCAATAAAGTTTTTGAATGCTGAACCAACACCATACCAACCTGGGAACATGATACGGCTTTGTGACCATGAGAATACCCAAGGGATTGCACGGAGACCTGAAATTTCTGTGATTGTTTTACGAGCAGCTGGACGTGAACCAATGTTCAAGCTTGATACTTCCTTGATTGGTGTTGCTTCGAAAAAGTAATCGTAGAAATGTGGATTAGCAAATACTAAATCACGATAGACACTATTTGAGTGGGTAACAATGCTATCCATCGTTGCACGGAAATCATCAATGTCATCTGGATTTGTAATCATACGTGTCACAATACGATCAATGGTCGCTGAAACCAACATTTCAAGGTTGTAATAAGCAACATCTTTGTTGCCATATTTATTTTCGATGATTTCACCTTGCTCAGTAAGACGAATACGATCTTTGATTGAACCAAACGGCTGTGATGTGATTGCTTCATATGATGGACCACCACCACGACCAACAGTACCACCACGACCGTGAATAAATGTTACTTTAATACCACGTTCTGAACCAATACGCGTCAATTCATTTTGAGCTTTATAAAGTGTCCAAACAGATGATAAGTAACCACCGTCTTTGTTACTGTCTGAGTAACCAAGCATAATTTCTTGGTAACCTTTGTTAGCTGAAACCCAGCGACGAACAATATCATAATCAAGATATTCTTCCATGATAGCACGTGAATTTTCAAGATCCTCGATGGTTTCAAAGAGTGGCACAATTTGAACACGTGCTTTTTGGTTATCAAGAAGTCCGACTTCTTTAAGCATGATAGCCAACTCAAACATATCAGAAACACTTTCAGTATGTGAAATGATGTGTTGTTTGATGACTTCGTCACCTAATTTATCTTTAAGGTAACGAGCTGTTTGGAAGATTGCTAATTCTTTTTGAAGTTGTTCTGATTTTTCAGCATTTGTTGATGACAACGTACGTGGGTCTTCTTGCAATGCTTTGAGAAGAACGTTTACTTTTTCTTCTTCTGAAAGTGCGCTGTAATCCTCAACGATATTAGCTTGATTCAACAATTCTGCAACACAAGCTTCGTTAACGCTTGAATCTTGACGCATATCAATCGTTGCAAGATAGAATCCAAAGACATCAACTGCTTGAAGCAATTCGCTAAAATCACCTGTCAAGAGCGCATCATCACCATTGTCAAGCAATGATTGTTTGATGATAAGCAAATCATCTTTAAATTCTTTGGCTGTTTTATAGCTTGGAATTTCTTCTTGAAGTTCTGATGAAACTGTAGAGAATTTTGTTTGTAAGTATTTTGTAACGACACTAGCGTTGTTAGTGCTTGTGTAAATATCTGAACTAATGTTGTTGCTTTCCAAAACACGTTGGGAAATAGCTGGATCAGCTTTTAAGTTGATTAAGGTTTGAATTAATTTTGATTGAATATAGTTAAATGCCTTACGATAAGGTTCATTTTCACGGTAGATCGATTTATCGCTTGACAATTCTGCTAATTTTTCAACTTCTGGGCTAATATTAGTCAAGGTTGTTGAAAGTGAGAATGTGCGATAAAGACCTGTTAATTTTTCAATGTAGTAGTTAATGATGACTTCACTTTGAACCGTTGCTGACAAACGAAGTGTTTCAGCTGTTACGTATGGGTTACCGTCACGGTCACCACCAATCCACATTCCCATTGTGATAGGTTTTGGATTTTCTAGGTCGATGCCTTTTTCAGCTGCTAAGCGTTTGTACTCTGAAGTCAACTTGGTAATCGCTTGAATTAAGGATGTATTGTAATACTCCATAACGTTGGTAATTTCATTTTTTACCTTCAGTTTTTTCTCACGAATAATGTCCGTTTGCATGATGATTTCAATATAACGGCGTAAATCAGTGTACCATTTGTCACGGTTCACAACACCCGCTCTGACATCGCGGTATTTACGTAAAAGGTCATGAATGTGATTTGTCAATTCGAGGACTGTCTTACGTTGAACTTGTGTAGGGTGAGCTGTTAATACAGGCACAACATTGACATTTTCAAGGATTTCTTTAGAGTTTTCGCTTTCTGAAACCATATCTACGGTTAAAGAGAGTTTACCAAGATAATCTTGATTGGTATTATTTTGGTAATTGATTTCATAAGCAAAATCAACGTCTTCTGAAATGTTGATTAAAAGTGGTAAAATTGAAAAATAACGAGACACTACAACCATTTCATCATTGGTTAATTGAGCTACTAATTCTTCAAGTTTGACGTATTCATCACTTGCCGACAATTCAACAATGTTTTGAATTTTGGCAAACACCTCATCACCAACCATTTGATGAGTTGTCTCATCGAGCAAGTCTTTTAATACTTTGACTTCCTCGGTAATAATCGACTGGGTGCTATTGTTCTCCAGTTTTTTGATTGTCACACTCTTCACTCCTTTTTGTTTGGATCTCAATCCTTTATTACAAGCGTACTACTCTATCATACCACTTTTTGGGCTAAAAGTAACTTAATTTATGCCAAATTGTCCATTATTTTATAAATTTTCTGATTTTTCGATCCTGTATAAGTCCAAAAATAAACGCAGCAAGCGTACTAAAGATAATGATTATTAACAGGTTAATACTGAACTAGTCATTGATTATTTTTTAAAATGGACTATTTTCTTTTGGTTTGCTTACTATTTTTTGATATACTAAGTCATGCCAAAACTTTTTCAAAGGAGGCGCTAGGAAGCATTTAACAAATGTTCAAGAAAACCTCAAGATGACTAATGTTTTGTGAACACTCTCAAAGACTATAGGGAGTTTTTCAACCTATCAAAAAATATAAACTATTAAAGTGTTTAAACAACTATCACAAGGAGCTTAACCATGACTAATCTCTATAACTTCACTGTCAAAGCCCAAGACGGCTCTGATGTCCAATTATCAAAATACCAAGGCAAAATCCTACTTATTGTTAATACAGCAACAGGTTGTGGGCTAACCCCACAATACGAAGGTTTACAAAAACTTTATGACACTTACCATGACAAAGGATTTGAAATTTTAGATTTTCCGTGTAACCAGTTTATGAATCAAGCGCCAGGAACTGCCGATGATATCAATACCTTTTGCACTTTGAATTACCAGACGACGTTTCCTCGCTTTGCAAAAATTAACGTCAATGGTAAAGAGGCTGCCCCCCTCTATGACTGGCTAAAAAGTAAGCACAAAGGCCCACTTGGCAAACGTATCGAATGGAACTTTGCAAAATTTCTCATTGACCAAAAGGGCAATGTTGTTAAACGTTTTTCATCCAAAACCGAACCTGAAACGATTGTTACAGAAATTGAAAACCTTATCAATACCAAATCGCTCTCATGCTAACGGCTATCCCCTAGCTCGTATGACTTCTTTGTCATATTGCCCATTGGTAAACGATTAAAAAATATGACAAAACGATTACAAAATGAGCATTGCTTTGATTTTTAAGTCTTTTTACGCTAAAATATGACTAATGAGAAGACGAATAAAACCCATTGTTGTTGTAGTTTTCTTCGCCCTCTGTGGGCTACTTCTCGTGATTGGTAAAACTCACTCAGATAGCTTACAAAAGCAACAACTAGATTCAGCTAAGGATTCTATTCCGACTGTGAGTAGCGCGAGTACTACCACTACATCAACTTCTGAAACTGATGAAGATTTTGTTCTTAATCCGATTATTGATATCTCAGGTTGGCAACTTCCAAGCGAAATTGACTATGATACTTTATCTCAGAATATTTCTGGTGCTATCGTTCGTGTTTATGGAGGGTCACAAATCAGTAAAGATAGCAATGCCGCCTATACAACTGGTATTGATAAATCATTTAAGACACATATCAAAGAATTACAGAAACGAAATGTTCCTGTAGCCGTTTATAGTTACGCTCTTGGTACAAGTGTCAAGGAAATGAAAGAAGAAGCCAAGATTTTTTATGAAAATGCTTCACCTTACAACCCAACTTTCTATTGGATTGACGTTGAAGAGGCGACTATGTCTGACATGAATAAAGGTGTACAGGCTTTCTTAAAAGAACTCAAAAAACTCGGTGCGGAAAATGTCGGTATCTACATTGGAACTTACTTCATGGATGAACAAGAAATTTCCGTGGATGATTTTGATGCCGTGTGGATTCCTGCTTATGGTTCTGACACTGGTTATTACGATGCTGCGCCACAAACTGATTTGGACTATGACCTCCATCAATACACCTCACAAGGTTATATCAATGGTTTTAATTCACCACTTGACTTAAACCAAATTGCCGTCACAAAAGATACGAAAACAACCTACGAAAAACTTTTCGGTACAACAAGTACCTCAAGCAGTAGCACGTCAAGTTCAAACAGTACATCAAGTAGTAGCAAATAAAAGAGGCTGGGACAAAGTACCCAGCTTCTTTTTTCTATAGTTATTATTTACAAGACGCAGTAGTTTGGACTTCAACAATCTGGGGATAGATTGTTGAAGGTCGCTGTCAAAAATATTAAAACAGCGATTACCAACTTTAGTCAACTTAGAGTTTCCCATGCACAAGGGTTAGGCACTTTTTGACGCTTGCTTGCTTTAAAAGCTTATTTCCCACCTCAAACCATTCTCAATGGTTTTGATGCTTGCTTTGCAAGCTCTATTTCCAACCTCAAACAATTCTCAATTGTTTGAGCAATCACTTCTGAGTGGGTTCTAATACGCTGATAAATCAGCTTTTATAACCTTTTTGATGTCAAGTTGCACTTGACTCTATTTTCCAGCTCGAAAGCTTCCCCAAATCTTTCGAGCCATACGGGGTGAGTTATAAAGGTTCGGGGAACCTTTATAATCGAGAAATAAAACTTACGAAGTAAGTATCAAAAATGGTCTGGGGATAGACCGTTTTAGGTCAGCAAGAAGAAATTAAGATTTGCTGAAAATCAAGTTTCTACGAAACTACTGATTCGCTTTTTAATTTCTAGGCTCATGAATAAAGTCTCCAGTGGAGATTTTATTTGTCCCACTCCCTTTTTTGCTAACTCAATCTTTATAAAAAAGTTCTTAAAAATCCTGTGATTTTTAATGTCAAAATCAACAATTTCAACCCTCAAATTAATATTAATTTAAGGGTTAAAACTTATAGTAAAACTATGCCAACAAGAAATTATTCACGTAGAAAACGACAACAAAAATCTCAAATAATAACAATAGCTGGGCTTGTCACGGCAGCAGTCGCACTTGTCCTAATTCTTGCTAAACTGATTTTTTCAGGAGTCACAACTTTAGCTTCAGACGGAAGTTTGGATTTATCAAATGCCAATTCTTATGACGTTTCCGAAACAGCTACGGTCTCTACTTCTGACGCTGTTATGTACACCAACGATGGTTCTAGCAGCAAAATTAGTGAAAATACTGCGATTACAATTAGTGCCTATTACTATGATGCGACGCTCGATGACGAAGATATCACCTTAGCTCAATTTAGCATGAACGGTGATACTTACTATATCGACACGAATGATATTTCGCTTGAGCAGAATAATACTATTAATGCTTATATCGCTGAAACACTTGGTTATTCGCACACTGATATTACTGATGACATTGAAAGTAGTTTTGAACAAGCCGCTTACAAGACAGATGACGGAAAACCTCTTGGGGTAATTATTCATGATACTGGCGTTGACAATTCAACGATTGAAAGCGAAGTGAATTATATGGTTCAAAGTTATGATGAAGAAGGTGTCTTTGTCCACTCTTTCATTGATAGTGATACCATTCTTCGCATTGCTGATGAAGATTACAAAGCTCAGGGTGCTGGTGCCAATGCCAATCCTTATTACATTCAATTTGAATTAACACATGAGGATTCTCAAAAAGGCTTCGCCGAGCAACTAGCAAACGCAGCTTATTATACTGCCTACATGCTCAAAAAATATGACCTTCCTGTAACACTTGGTCAAGAAGATGGCGAAGGAACCATTTGGACACATGAAATGGTTAGCCTTTACCTTGGTGGTACTGATCACGTTGATCCAACTGATTACTGGACAGAAACCGCTAATGATTATTTCGGTACGGACTATGACGTCGAAGATTTTGTCGAACTCGTCCAAGCTTATTATAATGCTCTCTAAAAGGTGCAAACTTGTACCTTTTTATTTTTTTAGTAAAATAGTAATTGACTAATGAATAGAAAGATTGAGAGGGAAAATGGCAAAAAAAGCAAAATTAAAAAAGACACTTGTTGACCAAATTCTGGATAAGGCAAAAATCGAACATGACAGTCTAGCAATCAATGCACTTGAGGGAGACTTACCAGATGACATTGAAACATCTGATATTTTCAAAACCCTTGCTTTAATAGGTGACAAAACAGGTCCTCTAATCGGAATTGTTCAAATCACCGAACATCTTTCTGAGAAAAAATTAGCCAAAGTTTCTGGCAACAAAAAAGTCAGCATGATTCCACAAAAAAATCTTCAAAAAACGACTGGCTACATTCACGGAGCAAATAATCCTGTCGGTATTCATCAGAAACACAATTTTCCGATTTTCATTGATAACCGTGCTTTAGAAATGGGAACGATGATTGTTTCTGCCGGTGAGATTGGACGTTCTATCCGCATTGACAGTCAAACCTTGGCAGATTTTGTTGGTGCCAGCTTTGCTGACTTGATTGACGATTCACATTAATTTTTAGATTGGAAAGTAACCGATGAAATTTTATTTTGTACGTCATGGTAAAACACAATGGAACTTAGAAGGACGTTTCCAAGGAGCAAATGGTGACTCCCCTCTCTTGGAGGAATCCGTCCATGATTTGGAAAAATTAGGTGATTATCTCCAAGATGTTAAATTTGATGCCGTTTTTTCAAGTGATTTAAAACGTGCCAGCGATACTTGCAAGATTATCATGTCACGCAGCCACTATCCAAAGCCAATCAGCTTTCAACCCTCGCTGCGTGAATGGTATCTTGGAAGATTGGAAGGCAGCAAAATTGCAACGATAACATCTATTTATCCTCAACAAATGCAAGCTTTTCGACATAATTTAGCTAAATTCGATAATGATGTCTTTGACGCTGAATCTGTTTATCAAACCACTAAACGCGTTGAGTCATTCCTTAAATCAATGAAAAATCAACCTTATCAGAATGTCTTGTTAGTTGGACATGGTGCTAATTTTACCGCCTCTATCCGTACTTTATTAGGATATGAACCAGCCGTTCTCCGTGCCCAAGGCGGACTTGATAACGGTAGTTTGACGATTTTAGAGACCAAGGATTTTAAAACCTTCACTTGCCTAAAATGGAATGACACATCTTATAAACAAAAGAAATCTTAAAGACGAAAAAACCTCCTAAATAGCGTTTAGGAGGGTTCATTTATTAGTTATTTCTTGCGTATTTTAGACGCAAAACTTTTTCTTGTTGTTTGTCCAAACGAAGCAGAATAACAACTTTATCAATACTCATGTTACTTTCAAGCAGACGTTCTGCCGCCATCATCAATCCATTATTGATACCCATTTCAAGAATTGGATTTTTCTTGTCATTGACATCAAAGATGAATTTATTATCAGGAAGGTCAAAGAGAACTTTCACAGCTCCGAACAATTGTTCAAAGTTATCAATAGCAACATCATAAACTGGTTTGATACCAGGTTTCAAGCTACGACCACGGTGGTTAAACCACATTGAGTGCCAGCCACCATTGAAAGCACCGACAACATCATTGTCATATGAATCACCAACGTAAAGTGTTGTTGCAGGGTTCATGTCAAATTGCTCAGCAGCAAGGTTGAAAATCTCTTTTTCTGGTTTTTGGAATCCAGTCGCTTGGCTGACAAGGACACGTTTTGGATCAACATAATCATAAAGACCAAGTTTTTTAACTTTTTTCAATTGGTGTTCCGTTGGTCCGTTCGTGATAATTCCTATTGGAACGCCTTTTTCTTTAAGAAAATCAAGCGTCATGCGCATCTCATCAAGCATTGTGATATTTTCCAATTCTTCTTCATAGATTTCTTGAAAACGCACGCCAGTTGCTTCATCGATTTCACGGTAACCAAATTCTAACAAGGTTTCCTTGCAACGCCAAAAACGGAAATACTCAGTTGTCCACTCACCTGCCATTACACGCGGAAATCCAACATCTGAATAATGACGGAAACGAATATAAGCCTGATTGATTTTACTCATATCAAAATCAGGGAAACATTTCTCAACGGCAATGCGATAAGGTGCCTGTTGGTCATAAATCGTATCATCAACATCAAAAACAATTGAAGTAATCATGAATCTCTTTTCTCTCTAATAATTTTACCGTCACATATTATACTATTTTTTAGCCTTCTTTTCAATCAAAGACAAGAAAACAAAGCTGATACAAAAGTGATTAATCTCCTTGCTTGTGTCGTTATATTTACAAAACATGGTGTTTTGGACTTTGACAATCCGAAAATAGCCTTGTTTCAAATCAGCAACAAGAAAAACTTGCTGAAAAATCGAATTTCTTTTGAAATTACCAATTTTTGTCTCACTCCCAAGCAAAGCACGCAAAAATAAGGTGTATTCTAGCCTCTTTTATGATACAATAGGAAAGAATACTTATTGGAGGAAAACATGTCAAACGAACACATTGAAGAATTAAACGACCAACAAATCGTGCGTCGTGAAAAAATGGCAGCTTTGGCTGAACAAGGCATCGATCCTTTCGGAACTCGATTTGAACGCACAGCTACTTCTGGTCAATTAAAAGAAAAATACGCTGACAAAACTAAAGAAGAATTGCATGACATTAACAAGACAGCTACTATCGCTGGTCGTCTGATGACTAAGCGTGGTAAAGGTAAAGTTGGTTTTGCGCACATTCAAGACCGTGACGGTCAAATCCAAATCTATGTCCGCAAAGATGCTGTCGGTGATGAAAACTATCAAATTTTCAAAAAAGCAGACCTCGGTGACTTCCTCGGTATCGAAGGTGACATCATGCGGACAGACATGGGTGAATTGACAATCAAAGCTACTCACCTTACTCACTTGTCTAAAGCGCTTCGTCCACTCCCAGAAAAATTCCACGGACTTACAGACGTTGAAACAAAATATCGCAAACGTTACCTTGACTTGATTTCAAACCGTGAAAGCTTTGAACGCTTTGTGACTCGTTCAAAAATCATCTCAGAAATCCGTCGTTACCTTGACGGACTGGGTTTCTTAGAAGTTGAAACTCCAGTTCTTCACAACGAAGCTGGTGGTGCTGCTGCTCGCCCATTTATCACTCACCACAACGCACAAGATATGGACATGGTTCTTCGTATCGCAACTGAACTTCACTTGAAACGTCTTATTGTTGGTGGTATGGAAAGAGTGTACGAAATTGGACGTATCTTCCGTAACGAAGGTATGGATACCACACACAATCCTGAATTCACTTCTATCGAAGTCTACCAAGCCTATGCCGACTTCAAAGATATCATGGATTTGACAGAAGGCATTATCCAACACGCTTCAAAAGCTGTTAAAGGTGACGGTCCTATTTCATACCAAGGAACTGAAATTGCCATTGACCAACCATTTAAACGTGTTCACATGGTTGATGCTATCAAAGAAGTCACTGGTGTTGATTTCTGGAAAGAAATGACTCTCGAAGAAGCACAAGCTATTGCCAAAGAGAAAAATGTACCAGTTGAAAAACACTTCACTTCAGTTGGTCACATCATCAACGCTTTCTTTGAAGAATTTGTCGAAGAAACATTGATTCAACCAACATTCGTTTATGGACACCCTGTTGAAGTTTCTCCTCTTGCTAAGAAAAACGTAGAAGATCCTCGCTTCACTGACCGCTTCGAACTCTTCATCATGACTAAAGAATACGGTAATGCCTTTACCGAACTTAACGATCCAATCGATCAATTGTCACGTTTTGAAGCCCAAGCAAAAGCTAAAGAACTTGGTGACGACGAAGCAACTGGCATTGACTACGACTACGTCGAAGCCCTTGAATACGGTATGCCACCAACAGGGGGACTTGGTATCGGTATCGACCGCCTAGTCATGCTCCTCACAGACACAACAACAATCCGCGACGTCTTGTTGTTCCCAACGATGAAGTAAATTAGATTATATAATCATTTCAAACCTTCCCTTGAATAATTCAAGGGATATTTTTTAAAATAAAAGAAAACTGACAGCAGAAATTCTACTGTCAGTTGGTTTATTAATTCTTTGAGCTTTCTAAGTGGTGTAACGAGATAAAACTTACAACTTACAAGTTTGTACACTAATCTGAAAAAATCTCATCAAATAATTCTCCGCAGTTAATTCTTCCATAATATGAACGATTGCCAGCTGTTAAATTTTTTCTTACACCAATAGGCATTTGTGGAACATCAAAAATAATCATAAATCGTTTTTCGTTAGCCCAAGCACCTTGATTTTGTTCGTCTGCATGGGTTATATTTTCTGAATCTCTTAAATATCTAATTGCTTCTTGTTTTTCTAACTCACTCTCAAAAGTAACTTGTTTATTTTTTCCATATACTAACTTAGTCATATTAATTTCCTTTCCTCATATAATAATTAGTAATAACATTCATGATTTCTTGAAATTCATTATCTTGAATTTCAAATTCCAAATCAAATCCTGTACTTAGTACTATTACAAAATTTTGGAAATTGTAAATAGTCTCCACAGAATTATCGTTTATATTTTCTTCAATCAACCCTAATTTGGCTTTTAATAAAAGTTCTTGATAAACTGGATCCACAATTTGTGTTTTATTTTTAGGGTGAGCCTTAGTTAGATGTTGTGTTGGAGTCAGAGCTATTAAATTCTCTAGGAACATTGAGATTGATGGAAATTCTGCTTCTGGAAAAATATGGTGCATCTGTGTTGCATCTCCATTAGAAAATTCATCCAATAATTCTGATCGTCCATCTCTGTATTGATCATTATATTGTCGAAGAAAGTTCTTTGCTTTTCTGGACTGATATTTATAGTAGCTTAAATTATACTGAACAGGATGAGTAGCTGCCCATTCCTTTCTTGTAATTCCTTTAGGCTTTTCCTTATTTATATCCCTAAAATTTTCCCTATTATACATTAGTTCCGCATAAGTAATTGGATTCTTAGAAAGCCTACCCCTACTCTACTTGTTCCTAACTTATGATAAAAGTTAGCAATTGGGTTTAAAACTTTAGTAAAAATCCGTCTCACCTCTGTCTTTCCATTAATTGGAGTATTAGTAATAATGAAATCTTCGTATGATTCCTTTAAATTTTCATACGATTCCTTTGTTTGATTATTAAAGAAGTTTTTAAATTCGTGCCAAATCCCACTATCTAACAATACTTTTTCACAATATAAATAGATAAAAACCAAAGCATTTCTTTCACGAAGTGAGATGAATTCAAGCAACTCTATGTCTTTAACAAGATACCTATTCTGTCTGCCTCTTTTTTCTTTACTTAATATCTTAGCATTTGCTAACATTTCTAATGGTTGGGCAAAAAATTTATCATATTCATTCCTGCTTAATTTTGCATTCGTACTGGGTTTATTAAAAATATCTCGAACATTTTCTTCAGCATATGTGGAATGCCAAATATCCGCACTTGTGAACTCTACTTTCTCTTGCTGCTTATAGAATTGAATTACACAATCAGATACAATATTTAAAACATCTGGCGTACACTTTTGGTCAATCCATCTTCCATTTTTACTAATTCTTAAATCATAATTTTGTAAATCTAAGAATTTTTTTACATCCGATTCTTTTAGCACAGTTTTCACCTTAATTACCTACATTTTATTTAATTTATTCTATCATGAAAACAGTAAATAATGAATTAAAAAAACGAAATTTAATAAAAAGCTCGTTTAAAAATTTGGCTAAAAATTATTTCCAGTATATAATCCAAAAAATTTAACTGAATTTGAGTCTATATTTAGACTCCTTGTGCTATAGTTTCGAGCAATTTTATAGAATTCTTCGAACGTCGAGCTACTTAAAAATTTTAAATGTTCATCGGTTATTTCATCTTGACTTATTTTAGATTCCAAAATTGCTACAGAACCATTTACAATTACTCCACTTGGCTTTTTAATCACTCGAGGATAATAAGTCATATTTGGACTCAAGTAAACATCATCACGCATGATATATTTTCCCACTGATAGATTATTAATGGTACTTTTATCTATAAAACTATCATATCCTTCTATTGATTTTATTCCGCTACCATCTCTTGATATATTACGACTCTTAATAACCCATATATCTCCTTTTTCTTGTAGTATTGATTTAGTAACCTGTCTATCCCTAAATACTCGAAAAACATCAAAAGTCATTTTCTCTGCTATCTTATCAAAAAAATCATTTCTATATAAAAGCCAATACGGGAACTCTTCACTCATCATACGCTTCTGGCTTATTTTATTTATAATATTTCTACATAAGGATATACACTCTGTTTCTTCAGGTTCATTATTTGTATCAATAAAAATTCCAATTGTTTCAATTAAAACTCCCTTAAATCCTTTTTCTCCAAAATCTAAAATTTTATCTATTTTCTTTTTTCCAATTCTTTCCCTTGTTATTGAGAAATCAGGATTATTTAGAAAATATTTCGGCATTACTAAACTTACATAATCTGCTATTTCTATACTTTTTTGCAAGAAAAAACCAGATAAATTCTTCGTATTATCATCATTAAACATCACAGAGTACTCAGATAGACCATTTTTTTTTGTTAATTTCCCAAAAGGAGGATTTCCTACCACTAAATCAAAATGACTATTCCCCATACAATAATATAATGGACTTAAAAAGTTACATGAATTATATAGTATTTCAACATTACTTGGTATATTTCTATACTTATTAAGTGCTTTAAGCACCTCTATGCTACTGTCATCAATATCATTAACTTCTATTATTAATTTTTCTGCATAACTATACTTATCAATTATAGGTTGTAAAAAATTACCTATTCCAACAGATGGTTCTAAAATCCTTATAATTGATTTATCTATTTTAGGTAAAGAACGATATATTTCATCTAAAATATACTCATCAGTATAATAAGCTGACGTATCAACTCGGCTATTATTCACTAATTCGGCTATTCTCGATAGTTCTTTTAACCCCAAATTATATAAATTATTATTAATAAATTTAATAACATCTTCCCTATGTTCAAGTCTGTGCTCTTTTATGATAGATTTTATTTTCTGTTCATTAAAAGTCATTTTTCAAAACTTCCTTAATGTTATGTGCAATTTTTTGGATAATTATAGTAGGAATAGCCTCCCCAATACTCTGTCTTATATTTATCTCATTCTTCTTTAAATATTGTTTCTTTTCCTCTAATGTCAGAGTATTTAACTTATCTTCTGGAATCGTAGTCCATTTAAATGATTCAGGTATATTCATCATAATCATTAGTTCTCTGATGCTAAAGACTCTATCATCTTCAGGGTGAATAGTATTTTGACTTGCTAATATATCATTTCTAGTATGTACGCAAGGAGCTACACAGTCCCATCTTTGACGAGTATATTTATCACCATTCTTTTGAACATTCTCCACTATTCTTCCTTCAACCAATCTATGAGGACGCTTCGTGATATCAGAATTTTCAAACGCTGAATGCCCAGGCTTTACATCATGAATCCAACTTCTCATGTCTTTTCGATATGCTTTAAAATTATGATATATATCCGTTGACGAAATTTCTCCCATTTCATCAAGTCTTGGTAAATCAAAAATTAATTCACGTAGAGTTTTTTCTTTTTCTTTTTTAGGAAATAAATTATCTAATTCAACATTAATTGATAAGTCTTTACGAACCCCAATAACAAGTGTTCTTGTCCGACTACTATTAGCACCATAGTCCTTAAAATTAATCACTCGAGATTCATAAACATAATCTAAAGATAACCAATCCTTAAAAGCTTGAGAAATTGTTTTTTTTATATCATGATCTATACACTTTGTATTCATAAAAGCCCTAACGTTTTCAGCAATAAAAAACTTCGGTTTAATTTTTTTGACAATTTCTAAAGCTTCAACTACAAGAGAATTTTTTTCAATTGTACCATCATTTTTTTTATGGTTTGCCACCGACATTCCTTGGCAAGGAGCAGTAAAAATAATTGTATCAATTTCAGATATAGATTCTCTTCTCTTATACATATTTACAGCATCAAATAATCTCTTTTTAGTTTTTTCCTCTGTTATATTACCAAGTATATATCCATCATCATACTTTAATTTATTATTAGCTTTTTGAACCTGCAACCTTCTCTCTATAAGTTCTGAACTAGCTACGCCATCAAATCCCTCCATTTTAAATCCATAGCATCCAACTCCTGAAGAACTAAAAAGACTTATATAATTCATCTTACCTCTCTTGTATTCAACAATATCTTCTAAACGACATTCCATATATTCGCAAATTCTAGCTAAAACTTCCATTGAAACAGTCTCTCCCTTAGATAATCTTGATAAAGTAGAATTTGTTATTCCAACAGCATCTCTAAAATTTGTTTTATTTAAGCGTTTCTCATAAGTTAAATTCCATAGTTTATCATAGCAAAACGGCATTATTCCACCTCCACAGAATATTTTTTCCTCTTTTACAGAATAATTTTACCATTATCTAGGTGTTGTTGCAAACTTATAACGTACTTTTAGTTCCTATATTAAAAATTCTAACACTTTAAACTTCATTCCTTGCTTTCATAACTCTAAAAAATAATTAGTTTAGAAATTTATTTATATTTTCCTATTATCATTAAAAATGAGTCACTACAATTTTACTAGTAAAGAATAATATTAACCCGTGGTGCTAGTTAATTTCAAACTACAATAAAAAGCCCAAAAGGACTATACTGTAAGTGTCTAAACAAACAGGAGGTTAGTCCCAATGAACCACTTACAGTATACTGCTAAATCTCATCACTTACAATGGAATATGCGACAATTATCAAAAATTTGTCATCAGTTATATCATGATTATTGTCCAGAACGCTTAAAATAC
>NZ_NETH01000015.1 GCF_003337175.1 Streptococcus gallolyticus | reverse complement strand
GTCTTGATCTTTTGAGGGATTGACAAATATCGCTAATAGGTATTCCCTCTTTGTAATAAGCCTCTATCATTACAAGCTCGGTTGTGGTAAGATGAGTATAGGTCATTTATGTTAGTTCCTTTCAGACAAATGTGGTGTTTATCTGAGCCTAACATAGATGGCTTTTTTCTGTCTAGCTTAATTTTACAAATTGGGTAACAATAAAACCCCTAGGACATTTTCGTTCTAGGGGTCATTTTATAATAAAGTAATTATATGGTAGCGTTCCATAGTCATCTTTTAACGAATAACTTTCGAGTTTATTGACATTGCGGCGTAGGAAGGTTGCATAGCTTGATGTGATGTCACCACGGCTTTCATATTCGGCAATCACTTTGCGCTCAAGATAATACCCTCGCAACATTTCATCAATATTATCAGGTTTCATATGAGCAATGACACGTTCAACAAAGACGCCTGATTCAATGATATTAGCTTCTTGTAGGCGTGACCTTTGAAGAAAGCCAATCAGCTCAGAATTATAAATGCCTTCCAAATCTTGTAACCCTTCTAACACCAGCTCCGTATTGCTTAAATAAAGCTCTGTCAAGCGGTCACGGTTATCTTCTGTCAATTTAATTTCGCGTGATTTTCCAGAAAGAAAGTGACGGATAGTTGGCCAAAAGCTGAGGCTTTCACGAACTAAGCGACGAATCACTCGCATGCTAATCGTGAAGAAATAACGAAACGTTGAAATAAAACCGCGATTAATCTGACGTTCCAAATTTTGCAAGTAACGTTGATACAAACGGTAGTCAACTAATTCTATTTTGCTTTCTGAAAAAGCATGCTCTAAACCATCGCTTTCAATTCCAAGAATCATCAAGCGCAAGTAAGCCAATTCTTTTTTGACAATAGTCGGCTCTTGTTCCAAAATCAAGTGTTCAATACGCCCATTGTAATTATCAATAGCTGCATAAAGTGGACCTTTGTCCTCGACTTCTTTTAAATCTTGCTCCAATGTCTTAACCACTTCATTTAAAATGGCAATTTGAGTGACATAATCGGTGGTATCAGTATCATCAGAACTTTGTGCCAAGTTTGGTAAAACAAATACTCCAATTAGAAAACTTAGCAAGGTCACCGCTGCTACAGTAAATAAAATCAAGCTATAAGCGTAACTTTCAAGCTGTGGCAATAGCAAAATTGTCGCGATTGATACCGTCCCTTTTACACCAGAAAAAGTTAACAGCAAAACCTCTCTCAATAGTGATTTACTTGAACGTTTTCCTTTACGATAATGGAGAATATAATAAAACCCAACCATGACAAATCGAACGAAAAAGAGCAAAGCTGTCACGATTAACACAATCGCCACAAGACGATAATTATTAACCAAAGGATTGGTCAAAGCAGGCTCAACGATACGTGTCAATTCATAGCCAAAAACGATAAAGACAAAACCATTTAAGATGAAGCTGACCGTCTCCCAAATAATCTGGCTGACACGGTCCACCTCAGCATCAAATAAGCGAATGCGTTTGAAACGACTGGCTTGTGATAATCCAGCAATCACGACAGCAATGATACCTGATACGCCAAAAAGACTGGCAACAAAGTATGACACAATCGGCAATGATAATTCCAATAAGAGAGCTCCTGTCACATCAGCGACGTCAATTTTTTCAAGAAAAGCCATGACGCCTCGATTTAATAAGGCAAAAAATAGCCCGACCAACATTCCACCAATAATTGCCCAAAACAGACTAAAGCTCGCAGTAAGTAAAGAAAAGGCTCCAGTGGTCAAAGCCGTCACAGCAAATTGGAAAGAAATCAAACCGCTGGCATCATTCAAAAGCCCTTCTATTGTCAAAATGGATTCAACTCGCTTTGGAAATTTAAACCGTTTTGCAATTGATAAAAACGCAACGGCATCTGTCGGAGCAAGCGCTGCTCCCAAGGCAAAACTAGCAGCCAAGGGGACATCAACAGGTAATAACTTACCAGTCACATAACCAACTGTCAGCATTGTTATCAAAACAGTTGGCAAAATCAGATAAGCCACAATCGACTTGTATTTGACAAAGGTCGTCACATCACTTTCTTGCCCCTCTCTAAAATTAAGCGGTGCAATAACCAAAGCCAGAAATAGCTCTGAATTTAAAGTGAGTGTCGTCTCTTTTGCTAAAACACCCACCAAAATTCCCAAAACAATTTGGATAAAAGGTAAAGGCAATTTAGGATAAAGACGATTAATGACGTTGGAAACAATGAGCATTAATAAAAATGCTATAACAAGGATAGAACTCTCGATAAACCATCACTCCTTATCGTTGTTTTTGGCGGCAATAAACAGTAAAACGTTCTTTTTGCTTGGCAATTTTTTGATCAATAGCCCTAACATCTTTACGATCACGAAGTCGTACGCAACGTTCTTTTTCAAGACTGGCTAACTTTTTCTTAATGGTCAAAATTTTCTCTGCATCTTCTTCTGACAACTTGGCACAGGGTTTAGTGTTTGCGTCATCTAAATATTTTTGATGCATTTGATGTAATTTTTCACGAACCGTTACGGTTTGCATAATACTTAACTCTCTTTCGACTGTTTTAATTTTTCAATCATCACTAAAAATGGTGGTTGATTTATTTGGTTTAAAGGTTGATACAACATGGCAGTAAAAAGCCTTTGGTCTAGCTGATTGACATAGTCTAGCACAGCATCTTTTTCCATATCGCCACCCTCATGTCCATAGTAAATCATGATAGCTAAGCGACCACCAAGCTCAAGCTTTTTTAAAATTTTCTCCACAGCAATCAAGGTTGTGTCAGGTTTAGTGATAACCGTTTTATCAGCACTTGGCAAATACCCTAGATTAAAAATAGCTGCACGAATTGGTTGATTCACATAATGGTCAATATGTTGATGCCCATCCAAAATTAAATGAGCATTGTGAATTTCTTGTTTTTCTAAACGTTCTTTCGTGCTTTGCAAAGCTTGGTCTTGCACATCAAAAGCATAAACTTCTTTAGCATGCTGGGCAAGAAAAGCTGTGTCATTGCCATTTCCCATGGTCGCATCAACTGCAATAGCTTGTTCATCCAAAACTTCAGCTAAAAAATCATGAGATAAATGCAAAGGACGTTTTATCATAACACGACCTCCTTATTTTCTAGCTGACACCCTTGATAAGAACCACGGCGTTCCATTTCTTGATCAATGGCATTTAAGACTTCCCACTTTTTAAGACTCCACATTGGACCAATGAGCATATCGCGCGGAGCATCACCTGTAATACGATGAATAATGATATTTTTGGGAATAATCTCCAGTTGGTCACAGATGATATTAGCATATTCTTCCATACCCAGTAATTTTAAACGCCCTTCATGGTAATCACGTTGCATTTTCGTACTTGTCATCAAATGCAATAAATGAAGCTTAATCCCGTCAATTTCATTATCTGTCACACAACGTCTGACATTTTCAATCATCATGTCATGCGTTTCGCCAGGCAGACCATTAATCAAATGTGAAACAATCTCAATTTTCGGCGCTAACTGACGCAGGCGTTTAACCGTTTCAACGTAAAGGTCATAAGTATGCGCGCGATTAATGATTTTGGATGTTTCATCATAAGTTGTTTGCAAACCAAGTTCAACCGTTACGTGCATCCGCTCAGAAAGCTCAGCAAGATAAGCAATCGTCTCATCTGGCAAGCAATCTGGACGTGTCCCAATATTGATACCAACCACCCCAGGTTCATTAATGGCTTGCTCATAACGCTCACGAATGACATCTACGGTATCATGCGTATTTGTGAAATTTTGAAAATAAACCAAATATTTCTTAACATCTGGCCATTTGCGGTGCATGAAATCAATTTCCTTGTAAAATTGGTCACGAATCGGTGCGTCAGGAGCAACAATGGCATCCCCTGAACCAGATACGGTACAAAATGTACAGCCACCATGTGCGACCGTACCATCTCGATTTGGACAATCAAAGCCCGCATCGATAGGAACTTTAAAAATCTTCTCCCCAAAAATCTGACGATAATAATCATTTAAAGTATTATAACGCTTTTTCATAGCTTATATTATAACACTTTCCCAAAAACAAACAAACTCTTATCACTTGTCGTAAGCGTATTCTTAGCTGTAAAAAAGCTGGGATGACCCCAGCTCATTTTTCAATTACTCTTGTTTTCCTTGGAAACGCCATTCAAAGCGTTTTTTATCATAAAATGGATAGGTTGCGGCTGCGATAGCAAATGCTAATAACCAACCTCCCAAAATGTCAGACGGATAATGAACCCCTAAGTAAATTCTTGATAGTGCTGTTGTCAAAGCGATAAGCACCACTAAAACCTGTAAGCAACGTTTAAGCACTAGCTGGGTTAAGTGTTGTTCCATAATCACAACCAAGCTCAAAGCAAGAACCATGGTCGCCGCAGCATGCCAACTCGGAAATGACGGACCCATTGGCTTTGGAATGAGGTACTGAATACTTGGACGCGGACGATTATAAAGGTATTTAAAACCTGTTGAAAAAATGCCCATTAACACTAAATTCCCAGCTAGCAAAATAGCTTCTGCTTTCCACTTTTTCCAGAAATAAAATACAAAAGCGAGGGCAAAGACATAAACAAAGATAAAAACTTCATGTCCAAAATTCGTTACGATTTTAAAGGAAGCTGTTGCATTGGCAGGAAGATCGCCACGAACACTTGTTTGAATGCTTGAGTCAATGCCAGCCAAAGTCTCAGGAAAGAATTTGACCAAATAGCCTAACATCATAAAAATGACAAGGAAAAATGAAGCAGTTAAAAGATAAAGTTGTTTATGTTTCATACTATCATACCGTTTCTATTAAACTTATGTTAGAGATCTGGTTGTAAAGCTCGCTATTAAAGGGATTAGCGAACGTTAGAGGTTACTTTGCAGTGATTGCTAAAATCATGGAAAAGTGTTTAAAGTGGGAAAGAGCGCTAGTAAGGCAAATGCTAAAGCCATTAAGAATTGGTCAAAATGGAGATAGCTGTTAAGGCAAGGAGCAAGCAACTTTAGTCCATTAGGTCGCAAAGTCCATATTGACTAAAGCTGGCAGTTCTTGTTGCTATAGCCTTAACAATAACCGACAGAAACGGATTCCTAAGTTGTTGCCATCAAAACCATTGCATCTTATTATGACACCATCAATAAAGAAACTAAAAATCATTTGCTCTACTGCTTTTTCAACTTAATCTATTTTTAAAATTGGTTTAAGGCAACGATATAAAATAAAGAATGTCACCGAAAAGATAATCCCTTCAATTAGGTTAAATGGAATGACCATGGCAAAGAGATAGTTTCCCAAACCTAAAATAGCAGAAATATCAAAATTCGCAAATTTGGCATAAAGTGGCACAGCGTAAACATAATTAAGCACAACCATTGCCACGGTTAAGCCAAGCGTCCCCACGACTGATGCCAGTAGGTAATTTTTCAAGCTTGATTTTTGATTCCAAAGAATAGCTAGCGCTAGGACAAAAACACCTAGAGCAACGACATTCATTGGCAAACCAATAAGCGTTGAAATACCACCGTTATTTAGCAAAAGCTTTAGCAGAGTACGAAGCATTAAAATTCCCAAAGCACTCTTCAAATCAAACATCACAAGCCCAACTAAAACAGGTAAAACTGAAAAATCAAACTGTAAAAAACTAGCCGATGGCACTAGCGGAAACTGCAGATACATCAACAAAAAAGAAAGCGTTGACAAAATCGCGATATAGGCGATTTTGTGCGTATTAGTCATCGTATTAGGCATAAAAAAGTTCCTCCAATTTTCTCAAATTGAAAGAAGGCGTTCGAGTATATACTGGCATAACAAAAACAGCATAGCCAAACTCTTGGTCTTCTCCCATCCAGACTATACTGTCGGTTCTGGAATCGCACCAGATCAGCTGACTTGCAGCTCGCGGACTTTAAATCACTCTCGTTCATTTTCTAAACTAGCTAAGTTGTTTAATCGTTTGCTTTTAGTCTAGGCGACAACCTGCAGACATGACTGATGTTAGATGAGGGCAGTCACTGATGACTAAAAGCAAAAGGTAGGCAACAAGAGGCAACACCGCCGGTCGGGAATTTCACCCTGCCCTGAAGACAATTCTAGAATAGCAAAAAAACACCTTTCATGCAATAGTTTTGTACAAAAACCTTGCTATTATCAAAAAAACAGCCATTTTGACTGCTTTCATATGATTTATTTTAATTTATCGTGTGTGTAAGTATGACTTAATTCTAAATTCGGAAAAGCTTGCTGACGAAGAGCTTCATAAACAATCATACAAACAGTATTTGATAAATTTAGGCTACGAACGTGTTCATCATTCATCGGAATGCGAAGAGCTTTTTCAGGATTAGCTCGCATAAATTCTTCCGGCAAACCTTTATCTTCACGCCCAAAAAGGAAATAATGGTGCTTCCCGTCGTTATAATTTTCATCAGAATACACTTTGTTGGCAAATTTACTAATTAAATGAACCTCGCCATCGCATTTTTCCATAAAGTCATCCAAACTATCATAGAATGTCACATCAAGTTTGTCCCAATAATCCAACCCCGCGCGTTTCATTTTACGGTCATCAATTGGGAATCCCATTGGACGAATAATGTGCAAAGGAGCGTTTGTCGCCGCACAAGTTCTGGCAATATTTCCTGTATTTTGTGGAATTTGTGGTTGAAAAAGAACAATATGATTCATCGCTTTATTCTGTTCTTCGTGATAGTCAAGATCTTCAATATTCATAACTTACCCTTTCATTTTGACATAAAAATAAACCACACTGCTCGGAGTCACGCTCAGCAAACAATGTGGTTGGTGGTGATTCGCTAACTTAAATCATAACAGGTTTGATTTAAACTAACGAATTCTTGCTATTTATTATAACACTTTAACATCTAAAGTCAATGCATTTGACATGATTTTGTGATGTTTTTCAAGATTTTTGACTCTTTTTCCGAAAATAACGATTTCAACACTTTCATTTCATTTTCAAAAGCCCTGAAATTTAGGCCTTTATGCATTTATTTTTTCAAATGATAGGAATAAGTTGCGATGATAATATCTTCATACCAGCGTAGGCGAGCACGTAAGCGCAAGCTCATTTGGTTGTGAAGAACATTTTGCCAACTGTGTTTTGGAATGAATTTTGGAATAATCACTGTCATGGTGTGGTTGTTTTTCTTGGCTTCCTGATTCATTTTTTGAACAAATGACATTGTTGGTTTGACAATATCACGGTAGTTTGATTCGATATTAACAAACGTTACGTCTGGGAAATAGGTCTTAAATTCTTGTTCAATTTCCAAATCTTTTTCACGGGTTTCTAACGTTGAGACGTGCATAGCAACAACGGTTTGACCAATACTTTTGGCATAATTAATGGCACGAATACTTGCTTGTGTGATATTCCCAACCAAAATCAGAACCGTATTGCCATCGTAATGAATATTTTTGACATCATCTGTTAGACGCAACTGCATGGCAACATTATTATAATGTCTCTTAATTGAATAAAATAGAATCATCAAGACCACGATAATTGGGAAGAATGGCCAGATTTCACCGATTCTAAAAATCAATAAAATCAAGATAATCAGATAACAAATGATTGCTCCTAAAATATTAGCAACTGAATGTTTCAAATACCCTTTGCCAAATTTGCGCCTCCAGTGAATAACCATACCAGTTTGTGAAAGCGCAAATGGAATGAAAACTCCAATTGTATAAAGTGGGATAAGGCGTTCTGTTGAACCATTGAAAATACAAAGCAAAACAATTGCTCCAACTGCCAAGGTAATAATCCCATTAGAATAGCCTAAACGAGCTCCTTTTTCCATGAAAAGGTGTGGCATGTATTTATTTTTAGCCATGTTAAAAGACAACATTGGAAAGGCTGAAAATCCAGTATTAGCTGCCACAGCTAAGATAAGAGCTGTTGACAACTGGAAAATATAGAAAAGCGCATTTCCGATTGCTGAATCGCCAAAGATTTTTTGAGCAATTTGCGCCAAGACAGTCACATGTGCTGACGGCAAAATGCCCAACCAATAGTTCAAGAAAGTGATGCCAGCAAACATGGCACCTAAAATGATTGACATGATAGCAAGCGTGCCAGCAGCATTTTTTTCCTTAGGCTTTTTGAAAAATGGCACCGCATTTGAAATAGCTTCAACACCAGTAAGGGAAGCCGAACCGCTTGTGAAAGCCCTTAGTAAAAGAATCAAAGATACTCCAGAAACAACTTTACCAACATGTGCTGTTGCATGATAAGCAAGGTGACCCGTTGCAATTTGAATGCCACCATAACCAATTAAAAAAAGGATACTAACAATGAAAAGGTAAACTGGAATCATCAGAGATGTCGCTGATTCACGCAAACCACGCAAATTCATAACCATCAACATTAAAACTAGTATAATAGAAATTTCCAGATTAAATTCTTTAATAGCAGGAAAAGCTGATGTAATCGCATCAGCACCAGATGATACGGATACTGCTACCGTCAACATGTAATCAACCAAAAGACTACCACCAGCTATCAATCCCATAGTTGGCGATAGATTTTCAGTTGAAACCATATACGCTCCGCCACCTTTTGGATAGGCGTGAATAACTTGTTGGTAAGAAATTGTCAAACTAGCTAACAATACCAAAACCAATAATCCAATCGGTAGAGACCACCAAATAGCTGCCGCAGAAATCGTTGTTAACACTAAGATAACTTGTTCTGGTCCATAGGCAATAGATGAAAGAGCATCGCTCGATAACATCGCTAACGCTTGTGATTTAGACAACAACTGTTCTTCATCAGACGCACCAGTTGATTCTAATGGATTACCGATAAAAACATTTCTCAACTTTTCAAGCATTGACATTCTCCCTAAAATTAGATAACGATTTATTATAATTCTCCCCTTCTCATTTAGCAAGTATTTTGTAAAAATGTTATATAATTTTAACAATCAATGTTACCTTCTGTAAATTTTTCAAAAATACAGAATCTATCTCAACCATTCTTTTTAAATAGGAAAACAGCTCTATAAAGAAAGGGATTACAAATGATTAAATGACTAGTATTTTTAGAAAAAAAAGAGTATTATAGGGGTGATACATTTCGGAGGTAAGAATGAAAATAATTGTTGTCGGCGGAGGTAAGGTTGGTACCGCACTTTGTCGCTCTCTTGTTGAAGAAAAACACGATGTTGTCTTAATTGAAGAGAAAGAATCCGTTTTAAAAACCATCACCAAACGTCAAGATATTATGGGGATTGTTGGTAACGGAGCCAATTTTAAAATTCTCGAACAAGCAGATGTTAGCAACTGTGATATCTTTATCGCCCTAACTGCCAAAGATGAAGTCAATATGATTTCAGCTGTTTTGGCTAAAAAAATGGGAGCTAAAGAAACCGTTGTTCGTGTGCGCAATCCAGAATACTCTAACACCTATTTTAAAGATAAAGACTTTCTTGGCTTTTCACTTGTGGTCAATCCAGAGTTGCTAACAGCTCGCTACATTGCCAACTCAGTTGATTTTCCAAATGCACTTTCCGTAGAACACTTTGTCAACGGTCGCGTCATGTTAATGGAATTTATGATTGCTGACGGCAGTAAGCTTTGTCAAATGACACTTAGCCAATTCCGAAAGAAATTTGGCAATATTGTCATCTGTGCCATTGAACGCCAAGGTAAGCTGATTATTCCAGATGGTGATGCCGTTCTCAAAACAGGAGATAAGATTTTTGTCACAGGAAATCGTGTGGAAATGATTCTCTTCCACAACTTTGTCAAAACCAAAATCATTAAAAATCTGATGATTATCGGCGCAGGAAGAATCGCATACTATCTCCTCAACATCTTAAAACATACAAAAATCAATCTTAAAGTGATTGAAAACAATCAGGAACGTGCTGAACTTTTTAGCCAAGAGTTTCCTGATGTGCATGTTGTTCAAGGTGATGGTACTGCCAAAAGTGTGTTATTGGAAGAAAGCGTTGAAAACTTTGATGCTGTTGCTACCTTGACAGGGGTTGACGAAGAAAATATCATCACTTCAATGTTCCTTGAAACCTTGGGAGTGCAAAAAAATATTACCAAAGTCAACCGTACAAGTTTGCTTGAGATTATTGATACCAGTCAATTCTCAAGTATTGTCACACCAAAAAGCATCGCTGTTGATACCATAATGCATTTCATTCGCGGACGTGTCAATGCACAAGATTCAAACCTTGATGCTATGCACCATATTGCCAACGGACGCATTGAATCCTTGCAATTTGAAATTCGCAAATCCAATAAAATGGCTGGTAAGAGCCTATCATCATTGAAATTCAGAGATAATATTTTGATTGCTGCCATCATCCGTAAAGGAAAAACAATCTATCCTACAGGTGAAGATGTTCTACAAGTTGGTGATAAAATTGTCGTTGTTACCTTCTTGAAAAACATCACACATGTTTATGATTTGTTAGCGAGGTAAGTTATGAATAGAAGTATGGTTCGTTACCTCCTTTCAAAATTACTCTTAATTGAAGCGGCGCTTCTACTTGTACCAATGTTGGTCGCCATTATTTATAGTGAGCCATTGCGTGTGCTCAACAGTATTAGCATTACAATTGGTATCCTTCTTATTCTTGGTTTGCTGGGGTCTGCTTTCAAGCCTAAAAATTACCACATTTATACCAAAGAAGGGTTATTGATTGTCGCTCTTTGTTGGATACTTTGGTCTTTCTTCGGCGCACTGCCCTTTGTCTTATCTGGGCAAATCCCAAGTCTCATCGATGCCTTCTTTGAAATGAGCTCAGGATTTACAACAACGGGAGCAACCATTTTACCTGATGTCAGCATCTTAACGCACTCACTTCTTTTTTGGCGAAGTTTCGCCCACTTAATCGGTGGTATGGGAGTGCTTGTTTTCGCGCTAGCCATTATGGAAAATAGTAAAAATAGCCACCTCGAAGTCATGCGAGCTGAAGTCCCTGGACCTGTGTTTGGTAAAGTGGTTTCCAAATTAAAAGAAACGGCACAGATTTTATACATTATTTACCTGACAATGTTCGTTGTACTTGCTATTATTTTAAAAATAGCCGGCATGCCAATATATGATAGTATCGTTACAGCTATGGGCTGTGCTGGTACTGGTGGCTTCGCTGTTTATAATGATTCGATTGCTCACTATAACAGCTCACTCATTACCAATATTGTCTCTGTTGCTGTTCTTCTATTTGGGATCAATTTCAATTTGTATTATTTCTTGCTGCTTCGCAAATTTAAAATTTTCTTTAAAGATGAAGAATTAAGAACCTACATTGGTATTGTGGTCATTGCTACAGGGCTTATTTGGCTCAATGTTGGTGGGCTGTACGCCAGTGCTGGCAAAGGATTGGAAAACGCCTTATTTGAAGTTGCTAATGTGATGACGACAACAGGTTTTGGAATTACTGATTTAACCACTTGGCCACTCTTTTCTCAAGTTATTTTGCTCATCCTCATGTTTATCGGTGGTTCGGCTGGTTCTACAGCTGGTGGGCTCAAAGTTATGCGAGCATTGATTTTAACCAAAATCTCAAGAAATCAAGTTTTATCAACGCTTTACCCTAATCGTATTATCACCCTTCATGTCAATCATCAACCTCTTGACAAGGATACGCAACAAGGAGTCTTAAAATATATTTCACTCTACATCATGCTCTTGATTGGACTCATTTTAATCTTATCGTTAGATAGCAATAACTTTATGGTCGTTGTCAGCGCTGCTGCTTCAACCTTCAATAATATCGGACCAATGCTTGGTACTAGTGACACATTTGCTATCTTTAGCCCATTTTCAAAATTAATCATGTCTTTTGCTATGATTGCCGGGCGTTTGGAAATTTACCCAATGTTACTACTCTTCATTCCAAGAACTTGGTCAAAATATTAAATAACGAAAAGAGGAAAGCCTTAGCCTTCCTCTTTCTTTATGCGAAAATCTTTATTGCGTCGAAGCGTAAAATAGTCTGGAACTGGGTCATCGCCACCTGTCACAAATGGATGACAACGTAGAATACGTGCAATTCCCATTAAAACACCTTTTAAACCATGCTTTTCAATCGCGCCAATCATGTAATTAGAACATGTTGGGCGATAGCGACATGACGGCGGTGACATGGGTGAAATCCATTTTTGATACCATTTCACAAGAGCAATAAGACTTTTTTTCATCATTTTTGTTTATTGACAGCCAGATTATGCAATTGACTGATTTCCTTTTTGTTGAGACGACGTGATTCACCTGGACGAAGTCCTGCCAAATCAAGTGTTCCAAACTGTGTGCGAGACAATTTATCCACCAAAAGTCCAACAGATTCAAACATTTTCTTGACTTGGTGATTGCGTCCTTCGTGGATAGTTAACTCAACGACTGAACGATTTTTTTCAGGGTCAACCTTGACAATATTGTAGCGTGCTGGTTTTGTCTTTTTACCATCAATCACCACACCACGTGTCAATGGGCGCAAGTTTTCCTTCCTTGCAATGCCTTTAACACGCGCCAAATAGACTTTGTCAATTTCATTACGTGGGTGAATCATTTCATCTGTAAAATCGCCATCATTAGTCAAAATCAAAAGCCCAGTTGTATCCCAGTCCAAACGTCCAACAGGATAAATGCGCTCTGTGACATTGGGCAGCAAATCAACAACTGTTTTACGACCTTTTTCATCTGAAACGCTTGAAATAACACCACGAGGCTTATTAAGAAGGTAGTAAACCTTTTCCTCATTATAAATCGGTGAGCCCTCAACCTCAACAACATCGCCAGATTTGACCATTGTTGCTAGTTCTGTAACCACCTTACCATTAATCGTTACCAAGCCTTTTTTGATAAGCTCCTCAGCTTTTCGACGACTAGCAACTCCCGCATGGGCAATATATTTATTAATTCTCATTCTCTTTCCTTTACTACATGCTATAAAATACCAATTGATTTTATTGTTATTTTACAGTATTTCGTTATTTTTAGCGACTGTCTAACCTTCTTCAGGCAAGCCAGAATTATCAAAAAGGGTTATTTCCTCATCAACCAACTCAATATTGGAAACGTCGATTAATTCACTCAAGTCATTAATGCCCATGAAATCTAAGAAATAATTAGTTGTCGCATATAGATTTGGACGACCAATAACTTCTTTTTTCCCTGCTTCTGTAATCAGTCCCAAAGCCATTAGTTTGCTAATAGCGCTGCTTGAATTCACCCCACGAATATCATCAACTTCAATACGTGTAATAGGTTGCTTATAAGCAATAATAGATAGAACTTCTAAACTCGCACGTGATAAACTTTGGTTGACAGGTGTCTTAGCAAACTCTCCTAGTAAGTCAGCAAAGATTGCCTTCGTTACAATTTTATAATTACCTGCGGTTTCAATCAGACAGAGACTTGATGTCTCATCTGTTTCATATTTTTGGGCTAATTTTTCCAATTGTTGTTGGAGAGCTGTCGGTGTTAAATTAACCATACTAGCCAAATGTCGCAAGCTCAATCCCTCTTCACCTGCCACAAAAAGGAGGGCTTCAATCTGAGCTAAATAGTTCATGTAACTTCCTTTCTTAATCCTCTTTTGCTAAATGCCTTCTACAAGATTTGACAGCTTAGCTAACACTTCGTAAAACAATGTCACCAAAATTTTCTTCTTGTTCAACCTCAACTTCGTGAACTTTGATTAATTCCAAAGTTGCCAAAAAAATGGTAATCATTTCAGGAAGTGTCTGGCATTCACGAAAAACGGTTGTCAACACTAGTTTTTTTGTCGCATTAAGGTGTTCCACAATGATTGTCATCATGTCCTCAATGCGATAATCATCACGTTCGATAACTGTATTGCTATTTTTTAATTCTTTTTGTTTTTCAGCCATGATATGCGAAAACGATAAGAACAAATCCACGACCGTCTTATCGTGTGTTAACACAGCATCTTCAAAAATTAATTCTTGCTTTGGTTTTGAATAGAATTTAGCACGTTCGTCGTGCTGCGCTGACAGCTCCTCACTAATCGCTTTAAAACGGCGGTATTCCTCAATTTGGGTCAGCAATTCTTGTTCAGGGTCATTTTCTTCTGGCTCTGCCTCGACAACTTTTGGCAAAAGCTTACGGCTTTTAATCAACATCAGCTGACTTGCCATAACCATATAGTCACCAGCCACTTCCAATTTCATGGCTTGCAAGGTTGAAATATAAGCCAAATATTGCTCAATAACTTCTACAATTGGCACATCATAAATATCCATTTGGTATTTTGAAACCAAGTGCAAAAGCAAATCCAGAGGTCCTTCAAAATCTTTTAACTTAATATCCATTACTTATAAAATTTCTCTAAAGTCACTGGACTTTTAAGGCCCAGATTACGACTAACCTCCAATATTGATTTACCTGCTGCTTTTTGATGTAAAATGTATTGCTGGCGAATTGCCTGCGCAGATAAGTCATCTAAATCCAAGGTTGCTAAAAATGATTTTAGTTGATTGAAAAACCATTGACGTGAATAAGGTTTCCCTTGATTGTCAAAAAGATAAAGCTGATTCTCTGAAGAACTTGCTGCCACATAAGGCAATAATGTTTCAGGAAGCTCTAAAACCCTCACTAAACCAGCTCTTTGCACGCGCAAAACAGCAAAAGTCAAATCAAAATCAGCAACTTTTAACTGTTGAATGTCACTTGGTGATAAACCAAGCTCAATCATCAAAAGCGCAATTAGCTGCCCTGTTTGACAATTCGTTTCCTGATAAAAAGAACGATAATCCAAAAGCGCCAGTTCAACTGGTTTTGGTGTTATTTTCTCTTTATTACTCAATTTGTAAAAATGGTCCAGTCGGTCTGTTTCATATAAGAAATACAGAAACTGATTGACCGCTGAAATTTTTCGTTTTTTAGCCGAGGCCTTTAAAGGTGACAAAGAGTGTTCATACAATGCCAGCTTTTCTTTGCTAACTTTGCCATCAATAGCTTCAACGAATTGTTGCAAATCATAAAAATAGGCATTCCTTGTATTTTTAGATAAGGGCTTGCTATCAATAAAATCTTGAATAAAATCAATCATCTTTCGGAGTAATCGTGTAATAATCAGTGAAATCGTGTAAAAGGCTATTCACCGCCTTTAGAATCGATTTACGAGTGATAATGCCCAAAAACTGGTCATTTCTATCTAAAACAGGTAAAAATGGATAATCTACCAAAAGGTGCATGATATCCGTCAAATTCGACGTTTCACTAATCGTTTCCATTTTAGTATTTACCATTTTACCAATATCTATTTGAGCTAGTTCCCAGTCTGTCAGCTGATTTTTAGCTTGATAAGACATAATATCCGCAATACTAATGGTTCCAACATATTTTTTATCTTTGGTAATAACTGGAACACGCGAATAACCATTGTTAGCTAATAAAAGCATGGCATGGTCAGAATTATGAGTATCAATAAAAATAGCTAAATCCTCTGCTGGAATCAAATAATGTTCCAAATGACTGAGAAGAAACGCTTCAAATTCTTTTGCTATCATCTGTCAAATTCCTTAAAAAGTGCAGGGAAAAGGTCGTGATTACGTGTGTAATAATTTACCTTAATCTTATCATCAGTAATGTCAACTTTGGCATAGAGTTTTTCTTTCACATCACCACGTGGTTGTAAAACACTACCTGGGTTGATAAAGATTGTTTTTCCATTGCGCCAAGCTGCTGGACGATGTAGATGACCATAAAGGCAAATATCAGCATCCGCTTCTTGGGCAAATAAATCCAATCTATCCCACGTAAAATTAATATAATAAAGATGACCGTGTGTTTGTGCCACAACAACATCACCGAGATAAGTGATTAATCTTTCAGGATAACCATTGTCATAATCACAGTTGCCACGAACCACCTTGATACCTTCCCAAATCGTGTCCGAACTTGGCAATTCAGAATCACCATTGTGGAAAATAGCATCTACTTCCCCTTGGTATTTTGTCTTAATATCATTGATAATCTCACGGTCACCATGAGAGTCACTCATTACAATTATTGTTTTGTTTGCCATACTGGAAATACCTCCATTAATTTCTTAACAGCCAATCCTCTGTGCGAAATATCATTTTTTTCTTCCGCAGTCAATTCAGCTGCGTGACGTCCAGTTTCACCGACCATAAACAATGGATCATAGCCAAAGCCGTTATCGCCTTTTGCTTCCATTGCAATGTATCCTGGCCAGTCAGCTTCAACAACTAAACTGTCTTTGTCTGGTGCTGCAACCACCAAAGTCGTATGGAATTGTGCAGAACGGTCTTTATGGTCAAATACCATAGCCAACTCATGAAGTAATTTGGCATTATTTGATTCATCTGTCGCATCTGGTCCAGAAAAACGAGCTGACCAAACCCCAGGAAGTCCACCAAGAGCATCAACTTTCAATCCTGAATCATCTGCCAAGACCATTTTTCCTGTCAATTTTGAAATGGTTTCAGCTTTCAAACGTGCATTTTCCTCAAAAGTCATGCCAGTTTCTTCAACTTCTGGTAACTCAGGATAATCATTAAGATTTTCAACCTTGATACCGATTTTTTCAAACATCTTACGGAATTCGTTGGTCTTGCCTTCATTACGTGTTGCAATCAAAATCGTATCACCAAAGGTAGTCTCAGAAGTTTGTCCAAAGAAAGCCGCTGCTTCAACACCGTTTTCTGGCAAATGAACCAAGAGCAATTGTTCAGCTTCCGTAACAATCACTGCTCCCGCACGTTGTGTCACTTCAAGCTTGCGATTTGTTTCTTGATTAATCATATCAGCGACAAAACGAATCAATTGAAAATCTGATGATTTTTTCACAACAGTCACATTATAACCATTTCTATCATCGGAATGACAATCTCCGTGGCAATTGCCACAGCACTTGCTTGTGTTTAATTTAGCCAGTTGTTGACTTAATTCATACACGGCATCATCGCAAACATTTCCTAAACCTGAAATGGCATTAAATCCACCCCATTCACCAAGAAACCAATTTTCTGCATCTTTATACTCATAAATTTTATCAGTCATTTATTACAATCCTATTTCTATTTGTTCAGCTTTTTCAAATCAACGTGTTGCACATCAATATCTTTAGCAAGCCAATTCACAGCAATTTCTTTGAAACTCTGGCTACTTGCTGTTGTGTAAAACGTATGAGTCACGTCATCTTGTGTGCGACTGCGATTAATTTCAAAGTAATTTAACAAAACCGATACATCACGAATACATTCAGCCCCACTATCAATAAGTTTGACATTGGGTCCCATTACGTTTTGAATAATCGAACGAAGCAAAGGATAGTGTGTACATCCGAGCACTAATGTATCGACTTTACCAACAAGCGGCGCTAACGTTTCATAAACAACTTTTTTAGCAACACTTGATGTCATTTCGTTAGATTCTACAAGAGGAGCAAATTTAGGGCAAGAGAGACTTGTAACGTTCATTTGCGGTGCCAATGATTTTATTTTTTGATGATAAATATCCGACTTGATTGTCATCGGCGTTCCAATCACACCGATTTTTCCATTACGAGTTGATTTAATGGCTGCGCTAGAACCTGGCAAAATAACTCCCAAAACAGGAATATCCAGCTTTTCCTTAACTTCTTCCCAAGCAACTGCTGTTGCGGTATTGCAAGCAAATACAATCATCTTAACATTTTGTGTCAAGAGAAAATTAACCAATTCCCAAGTGTATTCGCGAATCTGTTCAGCAGGTCTAGGACCGTACGGCGCTCTAGCCGAATCTCCGATATATACAATTGCTTCATGTGGTAGCTGACGCATTAGCTCACGTACAACTGTTAATCCACCAACTCCAGAATCTAAAAAACCAATTGGTCTATTATCCATAGAATCTTCTTTCTAATCATGGACTTAGAAAAAACTCAGTTGGTGAGCCAACTGAGTCATTCATTTCTGAGCTCTGTGCTCGAAAATCTTAGCCAAAAGACTGACTTTTTGGAATATCAACGACACCAATCACAGCAATTGACAATTATTTTTTCAAACCAAAGCTTAAAGATTATTTTTTAGCTTTTGCTGCAGCTGCTTTTGATTGTTTGATAATGTTACGATAAGTTTGTTGAATCTTAGCTTCGCTAGGTTTTTGACCCATTTGGCTCATCATTTCACGGATCGCATCAGGCGTCAAACGTGGGTGTTCACCAATTTCCTTTTCAAACTGTTTACGAGCAATAAAAACGCCGCCAACAAGGCCACCAAGAAGGGCAACCAAAACTAACAAAATCCAAAGAAATGTTGTCATGAATATTTTTCTCCTAAGTTTTTCTACAACACCCATTATAGCAGAAATAGAAAGAGTTTACAAATTCTTACGATGGTTTTTATCAAATGAATTGTAACTCTTTTTAACTAAAAAACACCCGCTTTATGTCAATCGATACTTTGCTTGCACAAGCGAATGCTTTATGGTGTTATTTAGTTATCAAAATCAAATCCTTTGATAGTTGCGAAGTAATCTTCTGGTGTTTCTGCACGGCGGATTAAGCGAGCTCTACCGTCTTCTTGATAAAGGATTTCAGCCGAGCGTAGACGACCATTGTACTGATACCCCATTGAAAAACCATGCGCACCAGTATCATGAATCACAAGCGTATCACCAACACGCGCTTCTGGCAGTTCACGCTGTTTCGCAAATTTATCATTGTTTTCACAAAGTGATCCGACAACGTCAACCACTTCAAGTTTGCCATTAGGATTAGACACGTTAGTGATATGATGATAAGCATCATACATGGCAGGGCGCATCAGGTTAACCGCTGACGCATCAACTCCAATATAAGTTCGATAAGTTTGTTTACGATGACGAACTTTGGTTACAAGTAAACCATGCGGTGCCAACATAAAGCGACCAAGTTCGGTGAAGATTTTGACATCACCAAGTCCAGCTGGAATCAATACCTCATCAAAGACACGATGAACGCCTTTACCAATCACAGCAATGTCATTTGGTTCTTGTTCGGGACGATAGTTGACCCCAACACCACCAGACAAATTGATAAAGCTGACAGCCACACCTGTTTTTTCTTTAATCTCAACTGCCAATTCAAATAATTGACGCGCCAATTCAGGATAATAATCATTTGTGACTGTATTTGAAGCAAGAAATGAATGAATACCAAAGTTTTTGACACCTTCTGCCTTCAAATCTTTGAACCCTTGAATCAACTGCTCTTTTGTCATTCCAAATTTAGATTCTTCGGGGTTATCCATGATATCTGTCCCAAGAGTAAAAACACCTCCTGGATTGTAGCGAAGCGAAACCGTTTCAGGAAGCCCAGCTACTTCTTTTAAGAAAGCGATATGTTCATAAGCATCAAGATTAATCGTTGCCCCGATTTCTTTAGCATATCTAAATTCACGCGCAGGAGTATCGTTTGATGAAAACATAAGATCGGTAAAACCAAGCTTGTGACTCATCAATAATTCCACTTCTGTCGCACAATCCACTCCACAATTTTCCTCTTGAAGAATCTTCAAAATGGCAGGTGTCGGTGTTGCCTTAACGGCAAAATACTCCTTGAACCCCTTGTTCCATGCAAAAGCTTTATTTAAAGCGCGAGCTTTTTCACGAATACCCTTTTCATCATAAAGGTGAAAAGGCGTTGGAAATTTATCGGTAATGTTTTGGAGCTCTTTAGCTGAAATAAACGGTATTTTCATGATTGTCCCTCGACTGTTCAAAATATTAGGGCTATTATAACACAAAGCGCCAAAATCACCAATAAAAATCCCCTAAAAATAAAAGAAGCCGATACAGATTTAACTGTACCAGCTCTTTTTCATCATATCAATCGTCACCAAAAATACGAAGCAAACTCAAGAACAAGTTAATAAAATCAAGGTAAAGACTTAATGCCATTGAAATTGCCCAGCCGTCACCAACATTGCCACCAGTGCTCTCATAAACACGTTTAATCATTTGATTATCATAAGCAATCAAACCAGAGAAAATCAAAACTGAAACGATACTAATGATATAACTCATTGTACCTGAACCAATAAACATATTGACCAAGCTAGCAATAATGATACCAATCAATGCTGCCATAAGTGCCTTAGCCATTCCAGACAAATCTCTTTTAACAAAAGTTCCGATAACAGCCATAACACAAAAGACTAAAGCTGATGAAACAAAGGCTTGAATAACCGTTGTTTGCGTGTATGCCACAATAACAAAACTAAGCGTAAAGCCATTTAATGCCGAATAAAATAGAAATAACGGCAAGGCAGCAGGCGTATTTTTACGAGCAGCATTACTAGCTAAGAAAACCAAAGCAAGCTCTAAAAAGACAGCACCGTAATAAACAAATGGATGGTAAACAATAATATTAACCATGTTATCAGTAAACACATATAGCATCAAAAATGATACCAAAGCTGATAACCCGATTTCAACGCCGACCAAACCGTAAATCTTAGCAAAGAAACGATTCAGTGCACTATCTGTCTGTGTGTCAATAACATCGTTATGATTCATGAAATCTCCTCTCTTACTATCAGAAAATCCTTCTAAACTCAATCTGTTCTAGCGATGATTGCTAGGTAAAATTTTACGACTGTAACGTCTTCTCTTATTAAAACGATTACGAAATGGGGTAATGGCTTCTTTGACAGCCCAATATTTATCCACCATTGTCACGATATAACCTTCTTTATAACGCGGCGGAGCAATCGTTGCTCCCCACATATGTTTCAAGATAATATCTTCCTCACGTTTATTTAGTGTAGTCAATTTTCTGGCATTGCGCACAGCAATTCTCGGATGTACCCAAGCATGACCTTTATTAAATTTCGTTTCTCGCCAATCGTAATAAAAGAAATCGTGTAAAAGTCCTCCACGCGCCGTGGATTTTTCATCCCAACCAAATTTTTTGGCAATCTTGTAGCTCGTATAAGCCACATTAATAGAATGTTCCATACGCGTCGAATAGTGATGCTGTGGAATATTATCTAATTTTTGAAAACGAGGGTGTTGGATAAGATGACCAACAAGCTCCATAAATTCTTTATCTTTTTTATATGCTTCCATACAGAACCACCTTCTTTCACCCTAATTATAGCATATGACCTTAAATTAGACTGAAAACAAGTTCTCAAAAATTACTTTTCTTGCACCATATTTTTCAAATTAAATCAACTGAAAAAGGACAACTCCTGTCGCCACAGCAACATTTAAACTTTCTGCTTGCCCAGGCATAATAATATGTGCCAAAATATCAGCTTGCTGTGTCATTAACTCTGAAATACCATTTCCTTCATTTCCCATGACAAGCGCAAAATCGCCATTATGCTCAACGGTCTTGTAATCCACAGACTCTTTAGAAAGCGTTGTGGCAATCAGCGGTACATCAAGATTTTGCAGCTTCTGACAAGCCTCATACACATCAGTACGCCAAATCGGTAAATGAAAATGACTCCCCTGCATGGAGCGTAGTGTTTTTTGATTGTAAATATCAGCTGATTTTTCTGAAATCAAAACACCGTCCAAACCAGCAGCATCCGCAGTACGAATCATCGTTCCCACATTTCCTGGGTCTTGAACATCTTCCAGTACCAAATATCGCCCTGCTTTTAAATCCACTAAAGGCAAGCTCGGCATAGCAAGTTCAGCAACGATCCCCTGCGGTGTCTTAGAATCCGTTAATTCTTTTAAAACCTCGGGCGTTACATACCTTACCATTGAAAAATGGCTAACGCGGTCAGCATAGTCCTCAAGAACAAAAATATTTAAAAATTCTGCCCCTGCTTTTTCCGCTTCTTCAAAAAGATGCCAACCTTCAATTAGATAAGAATGCCTACGATACTTTTTTTTCAATAATTTTTTAGTCTTTTTAATGAGATTATTTGATTTTGAGGTTATAATAGTCATAAGAAGATTATAGCATATAAAAGGAGGAAAGTGAGATGAAAAAAGTACGCTTAATTGTCTCAGGGCGTGTTCAAGGTGTCGGATTCCGTTACTCAACTTATGCCCTAGCCCTTGAACTTGGGGATATTTATGGTCGCGTTTGGAATAATGACGATGGCACCGTCGAAATTCTCGCTCAATCCGAGGACTCAGCTAAAATAGCTAAATTCATCCAAGAAATTCGCAAAGGACCTTCCAAATGGTCAAAAGTTACCTACGTTGATGTTAAGCTTGCTAATTTTGAAGATTTCACTGATTTTCGTATGGCTAATTAATGTCCTTAAAAAATAAGACCACAGATGTATTGAGAAATTACCCAAAAAACAGTAAAATAGTAAGGTATTATATATAAAGGAAATAGTCTATTGAAAAAGAAACTCAATCGTGTCCTCTTTTTAGGACTCAGCTTATCATTATTGTTCTTACTAACTGGCTGTGTCAGTCGTGATTCAAGTGGCAACCCTACGGGTACTATCTGGCACATTCTTGGTGAACCAATGGCAAAACTTATCCAATATTTTGCTAATAATGTTGGAGTTGGCTTTGGTTTAGCCATCATCTTAGTAACTATTATTGTTCGTTGTATTATTCTACCGCTCGGACTTTACCAATCTTGGAAAGCAAGCTATCAATCTGAAAAGATGGCTTACCTTACACCAATCTTTGAACCAATCAATGAGCGTATGCGTAATGCAACAACACAAGAAGAAAAATTGGCTGCGCAAACAGAATTGATGGCTGCCCGAAAAGAAAATGGCATCAATATGCTTGGTGGTATGGGATGTCTCCCACTTCTCGTCCAAATGCCATTCTTCTCAGCAATGTATTTTGCTGCGCAATACACACAAGGTGTCTCTGAAAGTACTTTCTTAGGAATTGACCTTGGTACACGTAGTATCCCTCTGACAGCTGTTATCGCCGTCTTGTACTTCTTCCAATCATGGTTGTCTATGCAAGGTGTCGCTGAAGAACAACGTGCTGCTATGAAAGGTACAATGTACGTGATGCCACTTATGATGGTCTTCTTCGGTATGAGCATGCCAGCAAGTGTTCTCCTTTATTGGTTAGTCGGTGGTTTCTTCTCAATTATCCAACAATTGATTACTATGTTCATCATTAAACCAAGACTTCGTAAGAAAATTGCTGTTGAATTTGAAAAAAATCCACCAAAAACTTACAAGTCAAAAGCTCGTAAAGACGTAACACCAGCTGCTAACAACGCACAACTTAGCAACAAACCTAAGAAAAGCAACCGCAACGCTGGTAAACAACGTAAACGTAAATAATTAAACCAAAAGCGCCTGAGAAAAACTTTTTGTCTCAGGCGCTTTTTAATTTTTAACATTAAGAAAAAGCCCCACAGAGGGCTTTTGGTTTATTAAGCTGTTTTTTCAACACTAACGATTTTAACATCGTAGCTTCCTGCAGGTGATTCGATCGTAACGATGTCGCCTGTTTTTTTACCTATTAAAGCTTGTGCAATTGGGCTTTCATTAGAAATACGTCCTGAGAAAATATCAGCACCAGCTGCACCAACGATATGGTAAACGTCTTTATCAGTTGTACCAACCTCTTCAACAGTAACAGTTTTACCAATCGCTACTTCATCTTTGGCAACAGCATCGCTGTCAATGATTTCAGCATAGCGAATTTTAGTTTCTAAGATTTGGATTTGTCCTTCAACAAAAGCTTGTTCGTCTTTAGCAGCATCGTATTCTGAGTTTTCAGAAAGGTCACCATATGAACGTGCGATTTTAATACGTTCAACAACTTCTGGACGACGAACTAATTTTAATTCTTCTAATTCTTGTTCGAGTTGTTCTTTTTCAGCAAGGGTCATTGGATAAGTTTTTTCTGCCATTTTCTATCTCTTTTCTAAAAATTTATTTGGATAATCTACAAATACAAACATGATGTGAACCACACCATGTTTGTCAGTATTTATTATTCATCTAATTGACTATTAACATATTTTTCAACATTTGCTTCGTGTTCTTCGTAGGTTTCTGAATAATAGACAGTTCCTGTCTTCACATCAGCTACAAAATAGTAGTAATCTGTTGAAGATGGATTAACAGTCGCCTCAATAGCTGATAAGCTTGGACTATCAACCGGCCCAGGCATCAAACCAGTATTGGTATAAACATTATACGGTGAATCAATGGATGTGTCAATACTTGCATCTGCTGATAATGTTGTTTCTTCACCAAGTTTGCCCATAGCGTACAAAATAGCAATATTACTTTGAAGAGCCATGTTAGCATTTAAACGGTTGTAAAAGACACTTGCAATATTGCGACGGTCATCATCGGTTGCCCCTTCTTTTTCAACCAATGAGGCAAGCGTAAGCACTTCGTTGACCGTCATACCCTTTTCAGAGATCGTATCATAATAACTAGACATATACGAATCCATTGTTGAAATCATTTGTTCAACCAAATCTTCCATGCTTGTATCTTCATAATAGCTATAAGTAGCTGGGAAAAGGTAACCTTCTAATTGATAGGTCGCTTCATCGGCGCTTGGTAAATTCGCTAATAATTCCGGATATTTTTCAACCATTTTTGAAATGAATGATTCATCTTGAACAACTGACAAAAAGTCATCTGCGGTAAAAGGTGTTGATGAATCATCATCCGCTGTATTTTTCGTAACAGCTTCTGAAATTTGTTTAATGGTATAACCTTCTGTCACCAGAATTTTTCCTAGAGAAGGTTCTTCTGGCTCTGCTGTTCCACCTTGTTTAAGGAGCTTACAGATTTCATCTAAATCCATACTAGCTTGTAGGTTATAGTAGCCACTTTGGAAATTACTATAATTTTTGAACTTTGTATAGTAATTAAAGACCGTTGCGCTCTTGATAACGCCAGCTTTTTCTAGAATTTGTCCGATATATTTATTCCCCGAACCTTCTGGAATTTCAACGGTAACGTACTCTGTTGATGTGCTATCAAGTGCTCCGACAGCGCTATCAACATAGCGATAAACAAAAAATCCAGTTGCTAACAAAGCAATAATAATAGCTGTTATCAAGAACAAGGCAATGCGTCGTGCCAAACTATCTGTTTTTTGGCGTTTTCTTTTGCGTTTTGTTCCCACATTTTTCTCCAAGTCTGTATTAGTCTCTGCTGAGCTATTCACAACGCTTTCTTCAGCCTGAACATTTTCTTCAGTTTGCATATCAGCATCATCAACTTGAGAATCATCGCTTGTAATGTTGTCAGGAATATCTGGAATACCAGCAAAGCCGACACCAATCTGTTGCTCGGACAAGATAACTTTCTTGTTCGTTTTCAGCATTATCCTCTGAATCTGAACCGTTGGGATTGAAAGTTTGATGAATATTTCTCAAAACCTCCTGAATCTCTCGGTCATCTATGGCTGTTTCAAGCTGATTTTCCACAGGAGGTATTTGAGCTTTTTCGGTAAGGCGATGCTTTTTTTTCGTTCCTTTACGTTCTTTTCGCTCCTCGGCTTCGTATTCTGCCATCAATTCTGCCGTCCGACGTGCGAATGCTTCTGCTTCTTTTTCTTTCTGCTGAAGTTCTAAATCGTGTTGCTTACGCAAACGGTTGGCTTCTTCTAGCTCAGCTAAAATTTGTTCCTTGAAACTTTTTTCTTTTTGAGTTTTTGGCTTATCGTCGTTAAATTCGGTCAAAGCTTATCCTCCTAACCTTAGTCAATCGCCATTATAACCTAAAAACAGCGTAAAATCAACTGACGGGGTGGTTTGTTATCTATTCTTAATAATGTCATCACTCAATCATTGGTGATTCCCAGACCATGTTATACCAACTAGAGCCACCATGGGTAGAATCTGATTCACCTTCATCACTGAAACCATTTCTTTCATAGTAAGAAATTAAATTTTCATGACAAGTAAGTGTAATCCCTGTCCGTTTTTGGGCAATTGCTAAATCTTTCATTGTCGCTAGTAAAGCCATTCCAATGCCTTGTCCTTTAAAATCTGGAGCTACCGAAAGGCTTGTGACTGCGATAAATCCGCCGTTAGCTGGATTTGAAACAACCTGATGGAATAAATCATCTGTTAAATAGCGTTGAAAAATGGCAGGTCCTTCAACATAGCCACAAATCTTTCCGTCAATCTCAGCTACTAAAAAAGGATCTGGAATAGTCAGAATGCGTTCCTTCATATCTTTTAGGCTTGCTGCTTCTTCTGCAGAGAAATTATCGCGTTCAATATCTATAATATCTTGCAAATCCTCAAGACATACATTCCTTATCATCATAGAATCACCTTCAAAAGAAAAAGAGCTCTTTGCTCCTTTTCACCACAGTTTTTTATTGCGTATTATTAGCCAAGTTTGCTAACAATTCTTCAAAAGCACGTTCATACATTTGGATATCACCAGCCCCCATGAAAACATAAACAGCATTATCATGGTCAAGTAATGGTGATACATTTTCAAGACTAATCACCTTAGCTGATTTGTGAGTTTTGTTAGCCAAGTCTTCGACTTTAACATCACCATGATCAACTTCTCGTGCTGAACCATAGATTGGTGCCAAGTAAACAGAATCTGCTTGGTTCAAAGCATCCGCAAAGTCATCCAAAAGAGCAATTGTACGTGTGAATGTGTGTGGTTGGAAAATCGCTACAATTTCCTTGCTTGGATATTTTTGGCGAGCAGCATCAAGTGTCGCAATAATTTCAGTTGGATGGTGGGCAAAATCGTCGATAATAGTCGTGTTATTAATCACTTTTTCAGTGAAACGACGTTTAACCCCTGCAAATGTCTTCATATGCTCTGCTACCAATTCCATATCCATACCCGCGATATAAAGATTGGCAATGACAGCAGTCGCATTTAAAATATTGTGGCGACCAAAGGCTGGAAGCTGGAAGATGCCAAGGTTTTCATCACCGTGTTTCACCTTGAAAGTCGAACCGTTTGTTGTACGAACAATATCATAGGCAACAAAGTCATCAGTCTCTTTGAAGCCATAATAATAAATATCAGCATCTGATGTGATTTTACGAAGATAAGTATCATCACCATACAAGAACAAAGCTTTTTGAACTTGTTTTGCATAGGCATTAAAGGCAGAAAAAACGTCATCGATACTCTCGAAATAATCTGGATGGTCAAAATCAATATTTGTAATAATAGAATATTCTGGGTGATAAGGCATGAAATGACGTTGGTATTCGTCAGACTCAAAAACAAAATAGTTGCTGTTAGCTGACCCACGACCAGTACCATCACCAATCAAATAAGAGGTATCTGTAATATTTTTTAATACATGTGACAATAAACCTGTTGTTGATGTTTTTCCGTGTGCACCTGCGACACCAAAACTTGTGAATTGGCGCATGAAATCACCTAGGAATTCGTGATATCGTTTGAATTTAAAGCCATTATTAACGGCATAGGCAATTTCAACATTATTATCTTCACGGAAAGCATTACCGGCAATTAATTCAAGGTCTGATGTGATATTGTCTTCAGAAAATGGCAAGATTTTAATGCCTGCTTGTTCTAAACCACGTTGTGTAAAGTAATATTTACTGACGTCACTCCCTTGAACCTTATGTCCCATTTGGTGCAACATTAAGGCAAGGGCACTCATACCAGACCCTTTAATTCCGATAAAATGATAGGTTTTAGACATTGTTTCTCCTCTATATTAATAACTGCTAGGCAGTTTAATGTGCCTCATCAAAGCGTGTTAAATTTAACTCTTGAGCAACTTTGTGCTCTCTTTGGCTTTGTTGAGCTTCCTTATTGTAGATTTGGCTACGTTTCAAGAAATCATAGTTATTTTTCTTTGCTTTTGGTACAGAAGAATTATCTGGCTCTTTATACGTTACGGGAATCTCTGCCAAGATATAGTCTTCTTGATGCATCTTTTCTGTTAAATGACTAAGGCTATTAGTCGGTTTGGCAGGAGCTTTAGGCAACGTTGCTTTTAATTGTTGTTGGAAAGTTACCCTTGAAGGGAGCTTGTTGCCATCGTTAGATAGGTAGGCTTGGCGTTTTTTCTTAACATCTCTTCTAGCTTCATCACGTGCTAACTCTGCATAAGATTTGCCTTCACTGACTGTTTTGATACGCTCACTATTGTTTTCTGTTTCATCAACAAAATGATAGTCTCTAGTAACGTCGTCGTAGTCCTTTTCATGATAAGTTCCATGAATATTAGTAATTAAATCTTCGTTTTCGTATAAAGCCATTGCTTTTGGTGGATCACTTATTGGCTCACCATCGGCAACTAAGGGAAAGCGTCTTACAGTTTTACGCACAGCATCACTTCCTTTCCTAATCTAATCAATGCTCATTACTCACTCAGAAATCAAGACAAGTCGTCACTATCTGAACCCAGGTTCTAGTCACTAAAAGCTTCTATCACTAATCGTCTCAAATGAGACTGAGAAGCCGAAAGAGTTCAAATCAAGTCCTAATTTTGTAGCATTCTTATTATAAACTAATTCAAGTATTTTTTCAAAGCTTTCATCAAAGAAGTCAGTCTTCCATCACTGAAAAACTGACGTTCTGATGATTAATCAACACCTAAAATGTCTTTAATATCTTCAATGGTCATGCTAGCACGTGTTTCATTCCCATCAAGTACCGTTGTTACAAGATTTTTCTTACTTTCCTGCATCTCTAGAATTTTTTCTTCAATAGTTCCACGTGTAATCAAACGATAAACTTCGACATTTTCTTTTTGACCAATACGATGGGCACGGCTAATGGCTTGCATTTCAACAGCTGGATTCCACCAAAGGTCAATCAAGATAACGGTATCGGCACCAGTCAAGTTAAGTCCTACACCACCTGCTTTCAAAGAAATTAAGAAGGTATCTTTTGAGCCATTATTAAATGCTCGTGTCATTTCTTGACGGGCATTAGCTGGTGTTGACCCCGTAATCTTATAGGAAGTTAAGCCAAGCTTTTCCATTTCTTTTTCCGCAATATCAAGCATCCCTCTAAATTGTGAAAAGATAAGAGCACGGTGCCCATTTTCCTTGATTTGTGTCAAAAGAGTGCGAAGGCTGTCTAGTTTGCCACTTTCTCCATTGTAATCCATAAAGAGACTTGGCGTGTCACAAATTTGGCGCAAGCGGGTAATTCCTGATAGAATCTCAATCTTACGGCGATTAATATCAGCATCAGATGCTCCTGCAATCGCTTCTTGCATTTGTCGAAGCTGTGCTAAATAAATCGCTTTTTGCTTATGGTCAAGCTCATTAGGATAATTAATTTCTATCAAATCTGGCAATTCTGGAAGAACTTCTTCTTTACGGCGACGCATGATAAAGGGCTTAATAAAACGCGCCACTTGCTTAGCTTCCATTTTGAGGAAACGTTTTTTATCTGGCAATAATCCTGGCAAAACAATTTGGAAAATTGACCAGATTTCCAATAATTTATTTTCAATTGGTGTCCCAGAAAGCGCAAAACAATTGTTAACCTCAAATTGGCGCAAATAGTGAGCAATCTTCGTTTGTGTATTTTTCATTACTTGCGCTTCATCCAAAATCAAATAATCAAAATTCAATTGACTATATTCGTCAAAATCTTGACGGAAAGAGGAATAACTCGTAATCACAACCTGATGATTTTGCGAAATAATATCATCACGCACTGCTTTTAAACCGTAAGCCACAACAACATCAATTTCTGGTGCAAAGCGGGTAAATTCATCCTGCCAATTGTAAATCAAGCTTGATGGCGATAGAATCAAAATGCGTGTCTCTGGCGTTAGTTTAGAAGCTAGAAAAGCAATTGTTTGTAAGGTCTTACCGAGTCCCATATCATCAGCTAAAACGCCACCAAATCCGTAATGGTCAAGCATAGATAACCAACGCACACCAGTCATCTGATAATCTCGTAACTGCGTGTTTAAATTTGGAAGGGTAACCTCAAAACTTTCTGGGTGTCTCAAATCGTGCGCCAACTGTTCAACTTCTTTTGAAAATGTCACACGGTCATTGTCTTGGAATACATCTGAAATTTGGAAGGCTGAAATGGCTTCTAATTGTAAATGCCCATTTTTCAGCTGCTTAGCTCGTAAATTTTGCAAAGCATTACTGACACGTTGTGTTTCCTCATCAAAAACAACTAATTTACCAGCGTCGTTCACAAAATAAGGTTGATTTTTAAAGAGTGCTTCTAAGGCATCATCAATATCGTTTTCAAAAATAGTTGAAAAGTCAAAAGAAATATCCAACAAACCACCATTTGTCTGAACAGAAACTTGTGGGCGCTCAAACTGACGTATTTCTTCAAGGTCATCAGACAAGGTTACCTTACCCAAACGTTCCAATTGTTCCAAGGTATTGGTAAAGAAGTCGTACAAATCTTCATTTGCCAATGGTGCATGGTAAGATGAAAACGAGGCAGCAAAGCCATTGGCTTCTAAAGTCCTAAACACACGTTCTTCATGCTTAAAATGACTAGCAAATGGTAAGTCTTCAAGTTCACGTTTACTACTGACCTTAACCATACCATAATCAAAAGTCACCTTTAAAGCAATCTCTTGGTATTCATTTAACATTAAATGGAAAGAAGGTACAAAGTCATGAATTTCAAAACTTTTCGGAGCTTCAACCACTCCAAGCTCTTTAAAATCGAGTAAACTAGCAGCTAATTTTGCTTGGTCATCCAAATCAAAGAACAAATGCTTGGCTAAATCAGACTTAATCGGCAGGCTACGAACAGCGGCTAAGATTTTTTGTTGCTTAAGGTTCAAACCGTAAATCATACCATTTGTGAATAAGAAAGCATTATCAAAAAGTGGCTGAAATATTTTTTCTGTAATAATTAGTTCAATTGATTGACGGTGAACAATGACTTTAAATGACAACAGCCCTTCTGAGCCATCTAATGGTCTAAAAACCAGTTGCCCATAATTCTGATGATTGTGTTCAAATGAGAAATCATAAAGCTCGTTTAACAATGAAATGCCTTCCTCAAATGTCCCACTTGTCAACGCAAGATTTCGACCGTGATTTGGCAAAATATACTCCAAATCAACACGGTCACTATCTGGCAAAAGTCGCCATAAAAATTGAATCAAGTCTTTACTAGCTTCATCAAATTGAATCAAAGACAAGGGTTCAAAATAATTTTTCCCAATTTGGTAGTAACCCTCGCTTTTAACAACCGCTAAAAAGGCTTTAATATCTCGGACAACATAAGCACGATCATCAGGCAAACGATTAATTTTTAACGTCCACCAATAATCTGATGAATAGGGACTCTGACTACCATAAGCTGCTAAACGGTATTTTGTTGTGTCGTCATCGTTGATAACCAAGCCGTCCAAAAAGACACTACCAAATGAGGTCACTTTTTTCGTTTCTTGCTGAATTTCTTGATGTGAACTAAGCTCATCTGACAACTCTTTACCTTCTGTATTATTTTTTAGAAAATACTCTAAAGCCGCCAAATGCTCACAATATTTTTTCTTGGCAAACAGGTCGCAATCACATCTCACCTGTTCATCTTCTAAAGCATACTGAAGATGATGTGCACCAACTTTCGCTTGAATTACTTCTCCTCGTTTACTAACAATATCAACCAAACCTTGTTCGTAAAGTTCTATTCCCTGATTGCGAATTCGACCTGGAATCATTCTACCCACTCTTAGCCACCACCTTTTTCCTTATCCTTTCATTATATCAAATTCAGCCTTCTTTAGCTTGAAAAAATAATCCTTTTGATTTTATTTTTAGCGATATTTTCCAAATGCAGCCAAAAAAGCACCACAAACGATGCTTTTAAGTCTTATTTACGTTTGCGGGCAATCAAATTGATTGGTGTGCCTTCAAAGCCGAAAGCTGCACGGATTTGATTTTCTAAGAAACGCATATATGAGAAGTGCATGAGCTCTTCTTCGTTAACAAAGATAACAAACGTTGGTGGTTTAACAGAAACTTGTGTGCCGTAGAAGATTTTCAAACGTTTCCCTTTATCTGTTGGTGTTGGGTTGATAGCAATAGCATCCATGATAACATCATTAAGCACAGCTGATGGAATACGTTTGTTTTGGCTTGTGCTAATTTTCTTAATCATATCAGGTAATTTGTTCAAGCGTTGTTTTGTCGCTGCTGAAACAAAGATAATTGGTGCATATGACAAGAATTGGAATTGGTCACGAATGTCTTCTTCCCATTTTGCAACTGTATGGTTGTCTTTTTCAATCGTATCCCATTTGTTAACAACGATAATGATTCCTTTACCAGCCTCGTGAGCAAATCCTGCAATACGTTTATCGTACTCACGAATTCCTTCTTCGGCATTGATAACCATAAGAACGATGTCTGAACGGTCAATGGCACGCATTGAACGCATTACTGAATATTTTTCAGTATTTTCATAAACCTTACCAGATTTACGCATACCTGCGGTGTCAATCATTGTGTATTCTTGACCTTGGCTATCCGTAAAGTTTGTGTCGATAGCATCACGTGTTGTCCCTGCAATTGGGCTTGCAATCACACGTTCTTCACCAAGAATCGCATTGATCAAACTTGATTTACCAACGTTTGGACGACCAATCAAACTGAATTTGATAATATCTGGATTTTCGTCTTCTTCCTCAGCAGGCAGATTTTCAACGATAGCATCCAAGACATCCCCCGTACCAATCCCATGAACAGATGATACTGGGTATGGATCCCCAAGACCAAGTGAGTAAAAGTCATAAATATCACTACGCATTTCAGGGTTGTCAACTTTATTGACCACTAAAATCACTGGTTTATTCGTACGATACAAGATTTTTGAAACATATTCATCAGCATCTGTAACGCCTTCTTTTCCTGAGACCACAAATACGATAACATCTGCTTCAGTCATCGCAATGTCAGCTTGGTGTTTGATTTGTTCCATAAACGGCGCATCAACGTCATCAATACCACCAGTATCAATCAATGAAAACTTACGGTTAAGCCATTCAGCTCTTGTGTAAATGCGGTCGCGTGTAACACCTTCGACATCTTCCACAATTGAAATGCGCTCACCTGCGATACGGTTAAACAAAGTCGATTTTCCAACATTTGGACGCCCGACAATAGCAACAGTAGGTAAAGCCATAATTCTTCTAGTACCAGCTTCGTTAAAACAGTCTCAACTATTTTAAGTGGATTTTTCCACACAAAAGACATTTTAAATCATCAACAATGCCTTTGTCGAATGTATTCCTTTCAAATTCTTTTATTTATTTATCACTTTTAATGATTTACGGTTAGCGACGATTATCACCTTGCAGATGAATGTCATGTGCCAAATACTGAATACGCTCCATAACACGCTTTGCTTGCCATGTTTCATCACCTGAGCGTGTTGCTGCAAAATGTTCTTCAAGTCCTTTAAAATCAAGATTTGATGTAAAGAAGGTCAAGAGATTTTCTTGCATTCGGTATTGCAAAATAACCTGCAAAACATCATCACGAATCCATGGGCTTTGTTGTTCTGCCCCAATATCATCAAGAACTAAAATTTCAGATTGTTTGATTTGGTCGATTTGCTCTTTTACCATTCCTGTATTAATAGCATTTTTAATATCAACACAGAAAGTCGGAAAATGAAGCAGGGTCGTTGACTTGCCGTACTTGGCAGATAAACGATTGGCTAGATAAGCCATCAAATAAGACTTCCCAACACCAAAATTTCCAAAAACATAAAGCCCTTTTTGAGTTCCTGTCTCAAGATTTTTTTGATAATCGTTCAAATATTTGTAAATGTCAATACGATTTGGGTCTTCTAAATCAAGATCAGCTGTTGAAATGTGTTTGAGACTAGTTGGCAAGCCAATCAAAATCACACGATTTTTAATATCTTGTCGTTTTTTAGCCTCAACTAATTCGCGTGTTTCCAAATAAATGACATCTGCATAGCCCTCATTCATGCTAAGAGCAGGCTTGTACCCTTTAGCAATATAGGAATCATCCTGATTTTGAAATTTTTCACGCTCCACCATGAATTGATTAAACTTAGGTAGGCTACGGTTAATTTGCTCCTGAGTCAAGCCATTTGACGTGATAAAATCAGCAATTTCCTTATCTGCTACAATAACTTGGGTCAATTTATTAAGGTCTGTGCGACTTTGGCGAAGCTGTTTAGCCAAGGTGTGTCCAATTTTTTCCATCACTTGCTCCTTAATCTTCTAACATGCTACGTTTGAGTTCTTCCAATTTCGCTTTTTCTTCAGCAGTAGCAACATGCTTGTATTCTTTTGTTGCCCATTCAGGGACATTGCTTTTAGCAACTTTTGCTTGTGCTTTACGGTCTTTATTGCGTTGGGCAAAGCTGCGCATTTTTAAAACAGCAGCTTCAGCGGTCGTAATGTTTTGATAAGCAAAATCATTTGCCACCTTCATAATGTAAGGTTTATTGAGATTAGCTGACTGCGTTTTATTTAACGTATAAAGCACCATGACATTAATCACTTCATCTAAAAAGCTCATGTTAGCTAATTCTTCCAACAATTTTCGCTCGCTCTCGGTAACCACTGCACGACGTGGTGCCTTGATTTTCTCCAAAAATTCTCTTGCATTAGCTTGCTTGGCTTCACGAATAATCACTTGTTCCTTGGTGTCAAATTGCTCTTTGCTTTGACCGTGTGATGTTGCATTTTTGGCTTGTTCCAACTGAACAGTCATTCGTTGTGGTGAAATTTTACCATTAATAGCCGTGCTTTTTGCCAAATGATAGGTATCAAACCAATTCATGGTGTATTTGTCAGCAAGACTGTAAATCGAAACAACATCTGCCTTTTCATCTTTAAATTGCAGGCCATCACGCAACATCAAACGCTCAAAGCTATCCAAATCAAAATGATTTTTTGACACATTTGCTTTTGGCTTTGGTGTTCCTTCTGCTGAAAAAATATCCGAGAATTTTTTGGAAATATCTCTAGCTTCTTGTGGGATTTTAATATCCAGCTCAGCCACTGCAACATCACCAATTTCCTGCTCTAACAAGCGACGATAGACAGGATTGCTAAGAAAAGTCTCACGATTCAAAGCTGGCTGCAATTTTAAAACATAAACATCACGTGTTTGGTACAAAACAAGTAAATCAACAGCCGTCAAAATTGCAAAAGCTTCTTCCACCTGACGCATGCTTAATTGTAAATGATTGAGAATCTCACTAAATTTGTGACGTTTGACCCCATCATCAAAGAAAGCCAATAAATAATTATAAAGTAAAACGGCATGATTTCCAATCACTGGATGATATAGCTGGCTAAGGCTATCAGAATCTAATAAAACCTTATTATTTTTGACATAAGAAAATTCATCAATCGGTCTCATCTAAATGACTTCTTTTCCTCTTACTATGAACTCGGTTGGTAATTTGTTGCAGAAGTTCTTCAATTTCATCAACATCTTTAAACGATTTGTAAACAGAGGCGAAACGCACATAAGTGATTTCATCGAGTTCTGCTAGCTCATCCATGACAAGATTACCAATAGCTGTGCTTGGTACCTCACCGTCGTACTCACTGCGGACTCTTTGTTCAATATGCGAAACAACTTGCTCAATATCATCGCTTGACACTGGGCGCTTTTGAGCACTTTGAAAAATACCATTTAAAATCTTTTCACGAGAAAACTGTTCACGCGTTCCATCTTTTTTTATGACTAATAAGGGTAATTCTTCAACACGTTCAAAAGTTGTAAAGCGTGTGTGGCAATTTTCGCATTCGCGACGACGTCTAATAGTATTGCCATCCTCAGCTTGACGACTATCAATAACACTTGATTTATTATAATTACATTTTGGACAACGCATGCAAGCACCCCATTCTACCAATTATTTTAATACTTTATTTTAACACAAAATCAATCATTATGAAAGTAATACCAGTTTGACCATATCAGCCAAAACTTTTCCCGTTTCCTAAACCTTGTCCCTTTTCTAATAAAAAATGACTGTTCAATCATGCTTTATTAGAAAAACGAACAGACCGAGAGAAAAACTCAGTCTGTCTTATCTTGTTTTGTCTTAAGTGTCGGAATAACCAATGTAAACTCCGTACCTTCGTCAACAACACTATTAACGCTAACATCGAGCTCATAAGCATCAACAATCTGCTTAAGAATAGCTAAACCAATCCCAAGACCTCCTTGTGTCGAAATACGATTACGTGATTTATCTGTTCGATAAAAACGTGCAAAAATATATTTTAGGTCTTCTTGAGAAATACCTTCTCCTTCATCCTTAACTTTGACAATAGCATCATCTCCTTGGATGTCCAAAGTCACATGGATTATGTTGCTTCCAGAAGAATATTTTACGCCATTATCAATTAAAATCAAAATTGCCTGTTCAAAATGATTTTTATAAATTTCTGCAAAGACACATTCTTCCACACTTGTTGAAAATTGGAAATTAAAATCTGGGTGCAAAATACGGAAATTTCCCAAAACAAATTCGATTGATTTTTTCAAATCTGTTTTTCCACCTTTGTGTAAATCAAAACTTCCCTGAACACGAACCATATCTAGCATTTCATTAACCATAATGGACATTCGATTCGTTTCATGATAAGCAGCATCTAAACTTTCTTCAAGAATATGTTGGTCTTCTTTCCCCCAACGTTTCAGTAAACCAAGATGTCCTTTAATAACTGCAATCGGTGTTCGTAATTCATGACTAACATCACTAACAAAACGTGCTTGTCTTTTAGTATCCCCTTCAATTTGGTCTAACATTTTATCAAAGTTAGCAGAAATTTCTTCAATTTCATCTCCAGAATGAATATCACTACGGACAGTCAAATCACCAGGATTTTCAGCAATATTACTAACAATTCCTTGAAATTCTTCCAACGGACGTAAAAAGCGTTTTGTTGAAGAGAAAAGAACATGTAAAATTAACCCAATCTCAACTAACTCTACAATCAAAAGGATTGCCACAAGACAATGTCGCATTAGATAGTAGGAGCTAAAGTGTTGAAAAAGTGTCACATAACCAATAACTTTTCTTGTGTTTTTGGAGTAAACTTTCACCGTTGAATAGTAACCTGTAAAAGCAGGTGCACGGTAGATTTTTGTCTTGCCAACTGTACTTGTTTTAAAATTTGCAACTGACTTATCAGTCGTTAAAACTAATTGCTTATCCTTGTTAAAAATGGCGACATCTTGATTATCAGAAGTCAAATCATCAATCCCACCACTTTTATCTAGGATATATTGGGCATCATCTTCCTCAACAAGTGACCCCGTAGCATTATACTCATCCAACAGATCCGAAAGATTATCAACTGTCAGTGCACTTTCTTGAGACAAAAAATCTCTCACTACTTCGGCACCTTGCTCAACATCGTAACGTTCTCGTGCTAAAAAGATTTGGATAGTCCCAAAGTACACGATTAGATTAAAAATAGTTAACACAAGGAGAATCCGAAGCAAAGAGAAAATCGATATTTTTCTAGATAAAGACTTTTCTTCCCATTTTATCATTATTTTTCTCGAATAATGTATCCCATTCCACGAACTGTTTGAATGTAAGATTCTTTACCTGGAATATCGACTTTTCCGCGAAGGTAACGGATATAAACATCAACAACATTTGTCTCAATATCTGTATCGTATCTCCAAACACTGGCTAGCAGTTCTTCACGTGTCATTACACGATTAACATTTGACAAAAGAACACTTAACAAATCGTACTCACGTTTTGTAAGCGAAATTTCATCATCACCTCGAACCGCTGAACGATTTTGAGGATTTAAGCGTAGACCAAGCAATCCTTCTTTTCCTTGACTGTCTTGTTCACGTTTAGATTCAACATCTTGACGGCGGAAAACAGCACGAACACGAGCCAAGAGTTCTTCAATTGCAAATGGTTTGACAATATAGTCATCTGCACCACGATCAAGCCCAGCAACAATATCCATAATAGAGTCGCGAGCTGTCATCATAATAATAGAAGTTTCTTTTTCCAATCGAAGACGACGCGTGATTTCAAATCCATCCATATCTGGAAGCATTAAATCAAGCAAAATCAAGTTAAAATCGTCATCAAGAGCCGTTTGAAGCCCTAAGCGCCCGTTTGTTTCTACAACTACAGAATAACCTTCATGTTGTAACTCCAAAGACACAAAGCGTGCAAGATTTTTTTCATCTTCAATAATTAAAATCTTTTTACTCATTGTCACCAACCTTTTATTATTTTAAAGATTATAAAATCTCTATTTTGCTAAAGTATACACTCCTATACAGAGCACCTTCTTTGTTTCCTAATGAGAAAAAGATTGTAGCATTTCATCACTTTGTTATAATATCCTCAAAATAAACAATAAAGATAAGTATACTATATCGCTTTAAAAGTATATCAAAGTGTTAATGATAATTCAAGAATATTTTATTTTTTTAATAAAAATAGTATCAATCTTCAAACAATCCATTTAAAGTAGAAAACGGATTATTTTCTTTTTTCTTCTTATCTTGCAGGGCATTATATTGCTCTTCTGTCAAAACTGACCAGCTATTTCCTGATGGCATTGTGTCAGAATTTTGTTCCTCTTCGCTTAAAACTTGCATTGGAATCGTTAACAAAATATTATCAATAGCGCTCTCTTCTAAATCAATATAATCTTCCTCAAGTACTAAAACAAGATTTTCTCTAACAAAATCTTCTTTTGCATGAATATCCACTGCTTCAATAAAAATTTCTGAGACTTCTTCAACTTGATGTATATCTACAGGCAGCATTGAGCGACTTGACAGTAATGTAATTGTATAATCAAGTGTATAATTTAACAAATATAAGCCATCATCGTAGGAAATAGTCCCTTGTACAAAAACCTCTTTAACATCTAGAACATCTTTGTTACGTTCTATTAATTTTTCTTTAATCTCTAAAGCAGAATTGAAATTAATTCCATCTGGATTCTTTTTTATTTCCGAAATTGAAAACATCATTATTACTACCTCTTTTGAAATTTCTTTACTATTATACCAACTTTTTACGGTATTGTCTGTACATATTACTACCAAGAATAAAGCTTATTGAATAATGTAGCAACAAAAAACTTCACACAAGCGTGTGAAGGAGAAAAATACTTACATTTGACGAAGACGTTCAATCCGATCCGAAATAGATGGGTGTGTATTGAACAATGAGGTTGTTCTTTCTTCTTTTTTGATAGGGTCATTAATATAGAGTGCTGCACTTGCTTCATCAACAGGATGATGCATCGGAGAAGACTGCTCCAATTTTTGAAGAGCTTTAATCATTCCTTCAGGGTTGCGAGTGAGTTCAACAGAACTGGCATCAGCAAGGTATTCACGTTGCCGTGAAATGGCTAATTGAACAAGAGTTGCGGCAAGTGGTGCTAAAATTAACGATAAAATCGAAAAGAGCAACAGCAAAATACCAAGACCACCCTCATCACGGTTATTTGAACGGCGACGATTACCACCTCCGCCAAACCACATCATGCGGCTACCGATACTAGCAATCAAAGTCACTGCGCTAGCTAAGGCTACAGCAATGGTAGAAATGCGGATATCGTAATTACGAATATGACTAACTTCGTGTCCGATAACACCTTCCAATTCTTCACGATTCATCACAGCTAACAATCCTGTGGTGGCTGCGACGGCAGCATTTTCAGGACTTGAACCTGTCGCAAACGCATTTAAAGAATCATCTTCAACGATAAACACGCGCGGCATTGGAATTTGTGCCACCATTGCCATATCTTCTACAATATGATAAAGTTCTGGGGCTTCTTTTTCGCTGACTTCACGCGCATTGTTCATTGACATAACGACATTTGTAGATTGGAAAATCATACTAGCAGCATAGATTCCACCAATGATTAAGGCGATAACCACACCGAATTCTAGACTATTTAACCAAAGATAACCAACTGCAGCACCAATAGCTGATAAAACCATAAAGAAAACAAGAAGCAAAACAATCGTTCGTCGCTTGTTACTAGAAATTTGATCGTATAACATGATTTTATTAAGAAAATAGAAAGTCTCTTTGAGTTGTTAAAGTCACCAACCATTTCAAGAGACCTTCCATTTTATTCCTTTCTTTATTAAAGGTTGCTTTAAAACAACTTCTTAAAATACATTATTAAAAATCAAAGGATACTTTTGGTGTTTCTTTTTCATCTTCAGGTGTTTCCAAGAATTGGCTTGGTTTAAAGCCAAACATACCTGCGATGATATTACTTGGGAAAGTTTCTAATTTAACATTATAATTTGCTGTTGTTGTATTGAACAATTGACGTGAATAAGAAATTTTATTTTCTGTATTGGTCAACTCATCTTGCAGTTTGATAAAGCTGTTATTAGCTTTTAGATCAGGATAATTTTCAGCAACAGCAATCAAGCTTGAAAGTTGTTTGGTAAGAGCATTTGACGCGTGCATTGCTTCTGCTGGTGTTTCTGCTTGGGTAACTTGACTGCGTAATTCTGTAATCTTAGCAAATGTTTTTTCTTCATAAGCTGCGTAGCCTTTTACAGTCTCAATCAGATTCGGAATGAGGTCATTACGACGTTTGAGTTGCACATCAATTTGACTCCAAGATTCCTTAGTTTGCATACGACTTTTAACAAGACCATTATAGACAGCAATAATCCAAAGCACTAAAACAACAATAATAGCGATAATAACAAAAATCATAAATTCCTCCTTAGGTATGACATACCCTTCCAAAATCAGTTGCTTTTTGTAACTTACCGCTACACAAAAGCTTTTGATAAACTACTAAAATAAATCGATAAAAATATACTTTCTAGGCTTATTATATCAATTTTCTTTCAATTCTTAAAGTGATTACATAGGAAGTTGGAGGAAAAATAGTTTTTCAGGTGTTATAACCATTTCTAAGAATGTTATTGGGTGGAATTTTATGGTAAAATAGGATGACATATATTGGAATTGAAAGGATATTAGAGAAAGTTGTGGTGGTTTGTGTTTTGCAGGCTGCTAATGCTTTCTTTACTGATAATCATGACACCTGAAGAATTTTATAAGAAACTTAGTCAACAGGGTTTTGAGTTGACAGATACACAAAAAAAGCAATTTGAACGTTATTTTGAGCTTTTGGTTGACTGGAATCAAAAGATTAATTTGACGGCTATTACGGATGAAGAGGGCGTTTATTTGAAACATTTTTATGATTCTATTGCTCCTGTTCTTCAAGGAAAAATAACAAATCAAGCGATTCGTTTGCTAGATATTGGAGCTGGAGCTGGTTTTCCAAGTATTCCTATCAAGATTTTATGCCCTGATATTGATGTTACTATCATTGATTCGCTAAATAAGCGTATTAATTTTCTTAATTTATTGGCAGATGAACTTGGCTTAGAGGGCGTTCATTTTTACCATGGACGTGCTGAAGATTTTGGCCAAGATAAGCATTTCCGCGCAAGCTATGATATGGTAACAGCCCGAGCTGTTGCTCGTCTCCAAGTCTTGACCGAATTGACAATCCCATTTTTAAAAGTTGGTGGGCAATTAATTGCTCTTAAAGCTTCTGCTGCCGAAGAAGAGTTGGCAGATGCCAAAAATGCCATGACAATTCTTTTTTCAAAACTCATAGACAATTATCATTATAAATTGCCAAATGGCGATAGTCGCCAAATCACAATTCTTGAAAAGAAAAAAGAAACACCAAATAAATACCCACGTAAGGCTGGGATGCCAAATAAAAAACCTCTTTAATATGTTATGAGCCGTAAGGTTCTTTTAGAAAGCTTTGAAAACCGTTTTGGAGTTTAGGAGGAATACTCTTTGAATAGCATTTTTAAATCTTTAACGAGTACGCGACGGTTAACGTTTAGTTTTGTCATCGTCATTTTTATTGGGAGTTTGTTGCTTTCGCTGCCGATAACTCACTATGCCGACGCTCCTAGTACTACTTACCTTGACCACTTGTTCAATGTGGTTTCAATGGTTTGTGTGACGGGATTATCAGTCTTTCCTGTCGCCAGTGTTTATAATGGACTTGGTCAAGTCATTGCAATGTGTCTCATGCAAATTGGCGGACTAGGATTGGTTACGTTAATTGCAATCAGTACCTACCTTTTACGTCGTCGCATGAATTTATCAGAGCAGAGTTTGCTGCAATCAGCGCTTAGCTATGACAATAACAATGACCTTAGGCATTACCTTTTTAATGCTTACAAAATCACTTTTATTATTGAGTCCTTGGTTGCTACTATATTGCTCTTTGATTTTATGCCACGTTTTGGCTTGTGGCACGGTATTTTTAATGCCATTTTTCTTGCTATCTCTGCTTTTTGTAATGCCGGCTTTGATAACTTGGGCGATGCTAGCCTTAAACAATTCGTTCTGAATCCCTTGGTTAATGTGGCAATTGCTGCCGCAATCGTATCTGGTGGAATCGGGTTTGCTGTTTGGATGGATTTGAAAAAAGCTATCAAACACTTTATCAAAGACAAACCTTATCGCTTTTCTGCATTTTCTCACTCATTAAGCAATCAGACACGCTTAGTGCTTGCCACAACGGGAATTCTTTTACTGCTTGGAACAGCCTTGACCTGGCTAATCGAATTTAAAAATGCTAAGACAATTGGGCACTACACCATTTTTCAGCAAATCATGGTCTGCTTTTTCCAATCAGTAACCATGAGGACGGCTGGTTTTGCAACGATTTCTTATCTTGATACGCATTCAGCTACTAATATTCTTTATATGATTCAAATGATTATCGGTGGTGCTCCTGGTGGTACGGCTGGCGGTGTTAAGGTGACAACAGTCGCCATTGCCTTCTTGCTTTTCAAATCCGAACTTGCAGGGCAAAATGAAGTCACTTTCCGCCACCGCGTTATTGCCAATAAAGCGATAAAACAAACACTGACCGTGTTAATCTTTTTCTTTACTATTTTAATCATCGGCTATCTGTTACTTTTAGAATTTGAACCGAATCATGACCCGCTAGCTCTGCTGTTTGAAGCCATTTCTGCGATTGCTACGGTTGGCGTTTCCATGGATTTAACGCCTCAATTATCGCAAGCAGGGCGATTTGTCATCATGGCGCTTATGTTTATCGGACGTGTTGGACCGATTACTGTCCTGCTTAGTCTTTTGCAAAAGAAAGAAAAAGATATTCGCTACGCACAAACAACTATTAATGTTGGTTAGAGGAAATTATTATGACAAAAAAGATTTTTGGCGTTCTTGGATTAGGAATTTTTGGACGCACCGTTGTTGAAGAATTAAGTCAATTTGAACAAGAAGTCATCGCTTTAGATAGGCATGAAAACCTCGTTCAAGATGTGGCTGATATGGCAACTAAGGCAGCTGTTGGTGATATTACAGAGATTGAATTTTTAAAAGCCGTCGGCATTGCGCAATGTGACATGGTCGTGATTGCAACTGGCAATACCTTAGAATCTTCAGTTCTTGCCATTATGCACTGTAAAAAATTAGGGGTAAAAACCATTCTTGCCAAAGCCAAAAATGCGACTTATGAAGAGGTGCTTTACGGCATTGGGGCGACTAAAGTTATCACACCAGAACGCGACTCTGGAAAAAGAGTTGCTTCAAATATGCTTCGCCACCATATTGAAAATATTATTCACATTGAGGATAATATTGCTATGATTGAATTTTCTATTCCTGATTCTTGGGTTGGAAAAAATCTGGTTCAGCTGGACCTTCGACACAAATACGACCTGAATTTAATTGGTATTCGTAAAAAATCAACGTCAAGTCTTGATACCCATATCAATCCCAACCAAGCTTTTGAAGCCAATACTGAAGTCGTTGCCATTGCAAATGACCGTACCTTTGAAAAGTTTGATTATCTTGGTTATTTGAAATAAGAAAAAACGTATAAACCGTTGAACAGCTAATGGTTCTGGTTTATACGATTTTTAATGCCAAGGATTGTAAAAACGCCCTTGGTTAAGGTAGAAAAGCCACAAACTAATGATGACTAGTAAAACAGCAATCGCAATGGTCAGCAAATCCCCTGTTGTAAATTTTTGATAAGTGTACCAAGTACGTTTTTTATTTTTTCCAAAACGACGTAGCTCCATGGCTGTTGACACCGTATCAATGCGCTCAAGTGAGCTGAAAATCAAGGGAATGACAATTTGTAGATTTCCTTTGATCCGTTTCATTAGTTTTTCTTTTTGTGATAGTTCCAGTCCACGCGCTTCTTGTGACAGTCGAATCATGTAAAATTCTTCTTGCACGTCAGGAATGTAGCGTAGCGTCAAACTAACGGCATAGGCAATCTTATAAGGTACACCGATTTGATTCAAACTTGAAGCAAATTGACTTGGCTGCGTTGTCATAAGAAATAAGACAGCCAACGGAACCGTGCAAAAATATTTCAAAGCAAGGTTAAACAGGTAAAATAATTCTTGACTGGTAAGATAAAATCGCCCATAGCCTTGTAGCAAAATAGTCTTAGTTCCGTAAATAGTTTCGCCATAATTCGGTGCAAACAAATACACCATGACCACATTTAAAAGAGCAAAAAAGCCAATAAATGTGACGACAAAAGAGACTTGCTGCCAACGAATGCCTGCTATTTTAAACAAAACAAGGGAAGCAATTCCAATCGCTACTATCAAACGCGTATCATAGGTTGTCATACAAGCAACCGATACCAAAACAAAGAAAATTAATTTGCTGGCGCCTGACAATTGATAAAGGAAACCACGACCACTCTGATAACCAATAAGATGACTAGCCATGAATACCTCCCTCTTTTTCAATGTAATAATGCGTCAAAGCAATTGGATCAACTGCTAATTTTTCTGCTAATTCAAACAAGCTAGTCTTTTTCAAGTTAGCTTTTTCTAGGATAGCATTTTGATTGAATAATGCCACTGGCGAACAATCCGCAATGATTTCACCGTTGCTCACTACAATACTGCGGTCAGAATACTCCAACATCAACTGCATATCATGCGTTATCATGATAATAGTGTGCCCTGCCTTATTGAGCTGATTAAGGAAATTCATGATTTCAGTATAATTTTGCTTATCTTGACCTGCTGTCGGTTCATCTAAAAGAATAATTTCAGGATTCATTACCAGAACCGAAGCAATTGTCACTCGTTTTTTCTGTCCAAAAGACAGCGCAGAAATAGGCCATTTTCGGAATTCATACAAACCACAAACTTTTAACGTTTCCAACACGCGTTTTTCAAGGTCTTGCTCATCTACGCCACGCAAACGAAGCCCAAGTGCCACCTCATCAAAAATCATGGTCTGACTAATCATCTGATTTGGATTTTGAAGAACATAACCGATTTTTTCAGCACGCTCTTTGATAGAATCCGTCATAATCGATTGTCCTCGATAACGAATATCACCTTCTGGCGTGATAAATTGGCAGATAGCTTTTGCCAAAGTTGACTTGCCAGCACCATTTTTTCCCACAATGGCAATCCGTTCGCCTTGATTAATCTCAAAATTGATATTTTTCAAAATAGGACGATTCTCTTGATAAGCAAAATGCAGTTGTTCAAGCCTTAACAGCTCCTCCTGTGATGTCTTTCTTTGAGAGAAGCTAGGTGCTGTTATCGCAATAGTTGTCAAATCAACTTGACTTAGGTCTGATAGATGTTCCATTAATGTCACATCAGCACCCAAATCTTTCAAAGCCGTTACGTAAAGTGGCTCGCGAATGCCATTTTGAATCAAAAGCTCTGTCCGTAATAGCTCATCTGGATGACCATCAAATAAAATCTGACCATCATTCACCAAAACGACTTTATCCACATGACGATAGAGCACATCTTCCAAACGATGTTCAATGATAATCGTCGTCGCCTTTTCTTCATGATGAATACGGTCAATCAAATCAATTGTTTCTTGACCTGATTTTGGGTCTAGATTGGCAAGAGGCTCATCAAAAAGTAAAATCGGACTCTCATCAATCAGAACCCCTGCTAAACTAACACGTTGTTTTTGTCCACCTGATAAATCTTGTGGACGATTGTCTAAAAACTCTGTTAAATCGAGCCTTTTTGCCCAATGAGCAACTTTTTCTTGCATTTCTTCCAAAGAAACACCGTCATTTTCAAGCGCAAAGGCCAAGTCCTCTGCCACGGTTAACCCAATAAATTGACCATCTGGGTCTTGTAAAACCGTAGAAACCAAATGAGACTTATCGTAAATAGACAAGCCAAATGCTTCTTTACCATCAATCGTAAACTGCCCAGATTTCTCCCCATGGTAAATATTAGGGATAATCCCATTAAGACAGTTACCAATTGTTGATTTTCCAGAACCTGATGGACCTATGATGAGTACCTTTTGTCCTTTTTCAATCGTTAAATTGAGAGATTTTAAGGTTGGTTCTGCTTGAATATCATACTTAAAAGTGAAATCCTTAAATTGAATAAAGGGCTTCATGACTATTCTCCTAAAAAATGATTAAGAGCAGGGAATCCCTGCTTCTACTTCTGTATTAATCTTTGGTTAGGCTGCCTGATTGCGTGCGTGTTTTAGAATACACGGCAAGCAAAAGCGAGCCACCAATAGCAATTGTCAAACTGTTGACAACTGCTGATAAAATACCTTGAGCGAAAACTTTGCTTGCTGGTTCGCTGTAAAGCAAAATATCACCGTAAGGGGCAATCAAAGCCCAGCCAACAACATTAGCAATAATCTGTACGGCATTAAACCAAACATAATCTTTTGCAGTCAAAGGACTTTTTTCAATATTGATTTTCTTAGCTAATAAGCCAATAACTAGGCCAATCAAGCCACTAACAAGCACCCATGTCCACCAAGGTGACCCAGATTGAAGGGCATCTTTTAGAGCATGTCCAATAAAAGCAGAAAAGAAACCAACTGTCGGACCATAAATCACAGCAAAAAGAGCAATTACAGCATATTGTAATTGAATATTGGTATTTGGGATGGGCGTTGGAATGTTAATCAAAGTTCCAATGATAATGAACAAGGCTGCGCCAATCCCTGTCGCAACAACGGTTTTTATCGAATTATTTTTCATAATGATACTCCTAATTTTTTAATCTCAATGCGCCAGTTAGACCCAACTCCAACATTATAAGCCTTAGCAAATGACCCTTGGTTGATAGCAAGCCCAACACGATAAAGTGAATTAATATAGATAATTGGCTGACCAATCCGCACATCCGCAAATGATTTTCCGTAAGTCACTTGATTTTGGTAAACCAACATATCGTTATTAAAAATGGTCACTTCAAAGCGGTCACCAAATTCAGGCGATAACGTATAAAACTCTTCACGTTTAATTGACGTCCACAATGACCCAAAACGAACATCTAAAATATCAACTGCCCCACGCACAGCATTCTCCAGAATTTCTGTCTCAACGACAGGTAATTCCAAAACGGCTTCAACAGGTAATTCTGGTCCCACTTCTTCAAATGAAATATGACCGCTAGCTAGTTTTGCTCCTGTATAAGCATAAACATCACGTCCGTGGAATGTATAAGAATACTCTGTATTCTTGCGTCTATTTTTAACCTCTGAAATTTCTCGAATTGCCTTGATACCAACATGTGTTTTGATATAGGTTAAAGTGCCATTATCAGGTGTCACGATAAACTGGTTATTCTCTGTTAAAGCAACAACACTTTTTCGCTTTGAACCAACTCCTGGATCAACCACTGAAACAAAAGTGGTTCCTTCTGGCCAATATTCCACCGTCTGAAAAAGGCGATAAGAGGCCTCAAAGATATTATAAGGAGTAATATCATGAGTTAAATTGTGAATTTTTAAAGTTGGCTCTTCCTGCAAGGCAACGCCAACCATGGCAGCAACTGCCCCGTCAACCAAACCAAAATCCGATTGTAAAACAAGTAAATGATTGCTCAAAATGATATTTCCTCCCTTTGATGTTGTTTTATTTTATCATAAATAAGGTTCAATTTAAAGAAGCTTATTTCTTGAACTAGTTATAAATACAGGTTATAGCAAGGGTTTTAATATAAAAAATAGCTGAGCAATTTGCCCAGCTACGGTGATTAGCTATGTTTTGCTTTTTTGTTTTTACCCCAGACAGATTTTTCAGCTACCGCTGTAAAAAGAACGTCCGTTGATGAGTTAAGCGCTGTTTCACAAGAATCTTGGACAACACCAACAATAAACCCAACACCAACAACTTGCATAGCAATATCATTTGAAATGCCAAATAAGCTACAGGCAACTGGAATCAATAGGAGAGACCCCCCTGCCACACCAGAAGCACCACAAGCAGATACCGCTGAAATCACACTCAATAAGAAAGCTGTTGGAAAATCAACACTAATTCCAAGGGTGTTAACCGCAGCAAGTGTTAGGATGTTAATCGTAATCGCTGCGCCAGCCATATTGATTGTCGCTCCGAGAGGAATAGATACTGAATAAGTGTCTTTATTCAAACCTAAATCTTCACAAAGTTTCATATTGACAGGGATATTTGCCGCTGAACTACGCGTAAAGAAGGCTGTCAAACCAGATTCTTTCAAGCAACGAAGAACAAGTGGGTAAGGATTTTGACGAATCATCACAAATGCAATTAATGGATTGACCACCAGAGCCACAAAAAGCATTGTTCCAACTAGCGTTACAATCAAGAAACCATAATTAGCCAGAATTCCAATACCATTATCAGAAATGGTGTTAAAGACCAAACCTAAAATACCAAATGGCGCTAAATTAATAATCCAACGCACAACCTGCGACGTTACTTCTGCCATGGTTTGTAGTAAGTCTTTCGTTTGTTGGCTAGCATTGCGCATTGCAAGCCCAAATACAACCGCCCACGCTAGCACTCCGATATAGTTAGCAGATGCGATGGCATTAACAGGGTTATCCACAACTTTGAGCAAGAGGTCTTTGAAAACTTCTGCTACCCCTTCTGGTGCTGATAAATCCGATTCTGCTACATTGTCTAATGTCAATTTCAACGGGAAAATGTAGTTAACTAATACTGCCACTAACGCCGCAGCCAATGTCCCAACAAGGTAAAGGCCGACAACTGTTGACATATTGGTCTTTTGCCCTTTTTCATGTTGTGATAAAGCATTGGCAACCAAAACAAAAACCAATAATGGTGCAACAGCTTTAAGGCCACCTACAAATAAATCTCCCAAAATGCCGATTCCTGATAATTTTGGAAAGGCTACTCCCAGAATTAAACCAAGGATAACTCCGATAATGATGCGTTTGATTAGGCTAGTTCTATTCCAAACGCCAATAAAATGTCTCATAGTAACTCCTCATATAGTAATAACTTTTTTATAATAATACAAAACTGCCACTTCGTCAAACATCCTCTCACAAGATTTGTTAAATGACAGCGCTTAAATACACTATTTTCCAAATTTTTTCACAATTTAAATTTTTGATGATACTTTTTATGACATTATTTAGCACATTTTATAGCTTTAGGAAACGGCTTGTCAGTTTTTTTATGAGAATTTGTTTATAATTTTTGAACTTTTCTTCTATTGACGACCGCTTCTCTGTTCGCTATAATAATTGTCATACGATTTTACTCAATTGAAAAGTAATTGTAAGCATTTTTTATTACCCCAATTGTCAAATTAATCTAGACATTTTAGGTAACTCAGAAAAACTTGATATGGTGTTTGATAATGTAACGATTTCCTAGGAATTCTATTTCGTTTATCAGCTATAGCTGATAAACGAAATAGAATTCC
>NZ_NETH01000014.1 GCF_003337175.1 Streptococcus gallolyticus | reverse complement strand
ACAGTGATAGTCGTACCTGTTGGCAAGTTCGGATTAGCTGTTTTTACCATATCAGATAGGGTCGTTTTCTCAGTCTCTGTCAAGGCGTCCTTGTTATCAACCAAGAGGGTCTCTGGTTTCTTAATAACCGTTGACTCGGCGAGGGTTGGTTCTTTCGTAACACCACTTTCTTCCTCCAGTGCGGCTTGGGCGGTTTGGAGGGCGGCTGCGGCATTGTTAATAGCGGTTTGAGTCGCTGTATCGTATGCCGAGCCACCTTCTTGGAGGGATTTGGCTGTGGCAAGAGCAGTGTCAAAAGCTTTTTGGGCTTCTGTCTTCGTGCTGTCATCAGTGCCTGTGCTTGTGCTTTCTGCGGCAGCCACTGCTTGGTCGAGCTGTGTGGTGTAAACCGTAACCGTTGTGCTGACTGGGTCAGACACTTTCTTGCTTGGGTCTTGAACAGTGACAGTAACCGTCGTCTTGTTTTCAACATCTGGGTTCAATAGAAGCGAGACATTATTTGTACCAGCTACAGCACGGCTGACTAGGTTGTTGCCTTCCGTGATTTCAAAACCTTGGGTCGCTTTAGAATCCCAACGGCCTTTAATGGTTTCTTGCTTGCCATTCTTATCTAGGGTAATGACAAACTCAGTACCGTCAGCGTAAACTTCGGATTTGCGTTGGATAGCGAGCAGTGTGCCTTGCGTACGGTTGGTTGCCGTAAGGCTATCAACTGGCTTGCTTTGAGCTAGCTCTGTGACCGTTTGGTCAGAGGTCAATGTACCTGTGCTATGGTCTTGGAAAGTAACCGTGGCATTTCCTTGGTTATCGACATCAACAGAAACTACGACACCTGGATTAGCAGCGGCAACGGCTTGGACAACGGCTTGTTTTTCCGTATCGGTCAAGGCAGTTTTATCCGCAACGGATACTTTTTCGCTCGGTGCTTTCAGGTTGCTTGATTGCTTGGTGGCAACGGTGTCTGTCAACTGAGCAACACTCTTATCAGAGAAAGTAATATCAACCGTACCATCATTTAAAACAGTGATAGTCGTACCTGTTGGCAAGTTCGGATTAGCTGTTTTTACCATATCAGATAGGGTCGTTTTCTCAGTCTCTGTCAAGGCGTCCTTGTTATCAACCAAGAGGGTCTCTGGTTTGGTAATGTCCGTTGACTCGGCGAGGGTTTTATTTCTGGTAACGGTGATGACAAATTTCTTGTTAGTAGCGTCATAGGTGTTGCTAACAGTATAGCCCTCAGCCACTGACACATCACTTAGTGTGAGATAGGTCTGGCTTTCGCTATCCGTTGGGAGCAGCAGATTGTCTAATTGCGTTTTCAGTGTCTGTTCACGATCAGTTTGGCTAACTGGTGTGGTGTCATAGGTAACCTTGCCTGTTTCAACCGCATAAAAGCTTTTGGCTTCTGTCACAGCCGAAGCGGTGTAGGTCTTTGCTTCAGACCCCACAAAGCCACTTGTGCTAGGAAGGGCAGCTTTGGTGAGTTTGTAAGAGAGGTTAGCACTTGTCAGGTCAGCACCATTTTCAGTCTGAACGTCAACAATAATCTCATCCGACGTAATGCCTAGGTAAGTGGCATAAGTGATACTAGCAACGGCAGCCTTGTAGGTCGCCATGGTGATCGACAACTCCATCCCATTAGTAGCGTTATTTAAATCACTTGCGATATAGCGCTCAGCTCCGACAACCCCAGTGAAGTTGGTCGTGACCGTTGGGTTAAGCGTGGTCTTTAGGCGAATGTAAAAGCTCTTGGAGTTATTCTTACCTGCTGACTGACCAGTCGTTGCTCCATTCCATGGGTCAAAGGAATAGCTGTAAGCATAGTCACTGCTAGTGAGTTTAAAGGCGCTCGAGAGCAGGAGCGGACTTGCCTGCAAGTAGGAGTTAAAACTGCTATAGGCGTCACTTCCTGAGCCATAGGCCATGTAGTTGACAACCGATTTGTCGGTCAAAGCTTGCGACTGGTTTGGATTGGTAATGGTCGTCCAAGTTTTCCCATCTGTGCTGTACTCAAGCGAGGTTACTTGCAAGTCTTTACTGACGAGGACGCCATAGGCTGAAGTGCCATCATTGTGAACCGTGCCATCAGTATACTTAACACCACCGTCTTTGTTAAAGGCAACTGTCCAAGTGCTCTCAAAGGTCGTTGCGTTAATGCTACTAGTCACTTGCACATTTTCAGCTGCAGCTTTTACATCTAGTTGCTTATTGACATTAGTTGCAGTATTTTTTTGGTCCTCGCTTATCCAGTTATCTGTCAAGCCACGTTGGTACTTATCGCTTTGTTCAGCACTGCTACCACCATCGGTAAAGTGACTAGAGAGGGTCTTTGTCGTGGTATTGTCAGTGGTGGCTTTGCTGGCTTCGGTAGTTGCTGTCTCTTCCTTATCGACGAGATCAGAGATGATGGTTTTGGCAGTGACTGTGACAGGGAGGGTCACCGTTCTTGTGAGGGACTTGCTACCAATCGTATCTGAATCATCTGACCCCTTATAAGTCGCTGTGATGGTCGCCGTATAGCTACCTGCTTTGTTGGTATCGACACCGCTCCAAGTTAGCGTGATGGTATCAGCATTAAGCAGAGCGTAGTTTGAAAGGAGGGTCGAGAGGGCTGGCAGATCATCACCTTGCTCGATCGTGATGCCTTTTTGCGCCTGCGCCGTTAGTTTCGGTTTTTCCGATGCCAGTACGGTAAAGTTGCGGGTATTGCCTGAGTCCTGCTTGCTTGTGATATAGAGGACGGTGTCGCCATTATTTTGTGTGGTAATCCGAGATTGAGCCAGCGCATCAGCAGCACTAATACCAGATGAGTAGGTCCAGTAGTCAAAGCTAAAGCCCTCTTTTGTAGCCGAAAAGCCAGTGATATTTTCACGGTAGCCGTTAACCTTACCTGGGAGGAAGTCATTGATGACGGTATTAGAAGAGATGGTCACCGTTTGATTGGTCGCTGATTTGACCGTAACATTGCCATGTGCTTCAGCAGTACCTTCTTTTGTTTTCTTTTTACGGTACATCCTATCAACAGAATTCGAATCACTGGTTAGGATATCCAAATCAAAGGTTAGTTTTAATTGTCGACCTTGATAAACTCCTTTATCCCAGTTAGTCTGTGCATAAGGCCAGGCCGCATTGACATCTTGATTCCAATTAGTATGTGTCGCAATCCGCATACCTTCAAGAGCTACTTCTTTTTCTGAGTCATTGACCGTAGCATAGATCGAGATGATGTTTGACCCTGATTTTGGACTACCAGAGTACCAACTTTTATTGTTTCTTTGGCTCATCGCACTGCCATTGAGGGAGACACCCGTAATGGTCAAGTTATATACTTTATCTAGGTAGAAGAGCTGGTAAGGCTTAAGATCTTGGTCATTATTAAAGTAGATATCATACCGAAGGTAGGTAGAGGTAAGGTCACTATAGGTCTTTAACTCTTTTAAGCGTCCTGTTCTAGTCCAGCTAGAGATAGTGGTATCATCACGAAGGGCATAAAAGACGCTGTTGGTATTGTCCATCAAGACAATATCTGGCTCGACACCTGTCAGGTCATAAGTGACACTGCCATCAGCAGTTGTCACTGTTTTGAGGCGCGATTTTAAGTAACCTTTCCCATCTGAGGTGAAGTAATAATCCGATAACTTTTGTAGCCCTGTACTAGTGCCCGTACTAGTCGCTGCTCGGTCTTGACCCTCTTGTGTGCTTAGACTAGTGTCTGCCTGCTCTTCAGCAGTATTGTCGCTCGTTTCAGTCTCTTGGGCGTCTAGGCTATCTGCTTGGTCTCCAGTAGCTGACGTAGCGTCAGCTGTATCAGACTTGTCTGCTTGGCTACTAGCACTCTCACTTAGAACGCTATCAGCTTGACTAGGGGTTTGAGAAGACTCGCTTGACGTCTCATTCTTAGCACTCTCTTCCACTAGTGATTGGTCTGCCTCATCAGCAGTAGTGTCGCTTGTCGCTGTCTCTTGTGCAGCTAGGCTAGCTACTTGTTCTCCATCAGTAGCTGGCGTAGTTGCAGTCGTGTTAGCGTTCTCATCTTGGCTGGTCTCACTGGTCGATGCTTGATCGGTAGCTTCCTCTGCCACAGGTGCAGTCGTCACTTCTGAGTTTACCGTTTCAGCAGAGCTACTTGCGACCTGCTCTTCTTGCTGTTTGGCTGGGGTAGTAGCGCTAGCCTGAGTATCAGCGGTAGCTTCTGTACTAGCAGGTAAGGTCACCTGACTACTGACTGGGGCTTGGCTGTCTGAGCTAGTGGTGTCTGCAGCGACACTTGTCCCCGTCACCGCAAAAGTCGCTCCGATTAAGACCGAGAAGACACCGACACTAAACTTACGAATCGAGAACTTTTGTTTTTTGCAAAATAGCTCTTTTCCGTACTTGCTAAATTTCATAATCCGCTCCTTAATTTTCGTTTTCATTTACTTAATGGTACACCAACTAAGCCATTGTTACCACGATGATAACAAGCTGATAAAAGATTTAAATCCCTCCTTTTCTATTTTAAAGCGCACACCATTACAATTATATTATAATAAGTTTTATAAAAACTATCAACTCTCTTCTGTCTAAAATGATAAAAAAGTTTAAAACGCTTTCTCCTTGACTGATAACTTTCCTTGCCCAAGACTTCATCAAAGAGAGCTGACTGGCTAGGTGGCAGTTAAGATTAGACAGCGCTACCTATCTATGCTACACTATTGACTAATAACAATAACTAGCTAAGACAGATAAGGAGGGCATCATGCTCATCAAAGATTACTACGACATGTCGTATATTGAGACCATTGGCACTCAAATCAAAGCGCTTTACCCAGACTTTCCACTTGAGGCTTTTATCGCCGATATGCAGGAAGCGCTTGGCGACCAAAGCTATAGCACCAAAATGACGATTATTGCTAAGAGCCTTCATCGCCACCTACCAGGCTACGTGGAGAGTCTGCCAATCCTGACAGCCATGCTAGGCGAAAAACTGACGAGCATGAAAGAGATGTATGAGCAGGGCAAGCCCTATGCCCCTTTTGGAAAATACATTGAATGCTATGCTAGCCAGCACGAGGAGGCTTTTGCGGAAACGATTGCTTATATCTACGAGCTGACCCAGCGCTATACGGGGGAGTTTGCCATGCGGCCTTTGCTTGACGCTTTTCCCGACCAGACAGTAGCCGTTCTTCAGACATGGGTCACTAGCGAGAGCGACTTTGTCCGAAGACTGTGTAGCGAATGCATGCGGGTGCGTCTTCCTTGGGCAAAAACCCTGACCTTCGCCCTAGAGAACTTCGACAGCTACTGTGCTATCCTGCTCCAACTGGCCAATGACCCAAATGCTTATGTCCGCCGTAGCGTCGCCAATAACCTCAATGACCTCTATAAAGTTGATCGCAACAAGGCCGCTTCACTTAAAAGCCAACTTGAAAACCTGCAAAGCCCACAAGCTGACGCCATTATCAAACATGGCACACGGTGGGCGAGAAAGCAAGGACTCCTCTAGGCAGACTACCACTGCTTCTTGCCACACTCCCTAAAGCAAAAAGCAGCTGCTACAAGGTTTAAACACAACTCAAAAAGCGAGCAAACAGAAGTTTAACTGTCAGAAAACTCTGTTTGTCCGCTTTTTAGTTATCAAGGTTTTATGGTAGGATTTACCAAAATCAGACACTTTTAAGTCAGCAAGGAAGCCTTGCTAAGATGCTGTCTTCTTTGTCATTTTTGAGTTTCTGACGCAAGTCACTCCTCCAAGATGTTCTTGTCCTACTCCCGGTTAGCCCCAAGAAAGCAAGAGAGGACTTTCTTGGGTAGTCTCTCGAGCTTGGCTTAAGGCACTTGCCCCTCTAAAGGAGGCAACTCATCCTGATGATGAGACACTTTAACCACCCTAACCTAACGGCTTTATGAGCGAATTCAAGCTGATATTAGCTTGCTCAACAGCTAATCTTATTGAGGTAGGGATAGCTGTTTTTATTTCTTAGAGCGCATTGTAATCCTCATCACTAACGGCTTCTAACCAAGTATTTGACGTATTTTCACCAGGTACTGCCAAGGCAATATGGCTAAACCACGAGTCTTTCTTAGCCCCATGCCAATGCTTAGTGTTGGCTGGGATAACAATGACCTTACCTGGCTCAAGGCTGACAGCTGCCTTTCCCTCTTCTTGATACCAGCCTTGACCTGCTGTACAAATTAAAATTTGCCCACCCCCTTTATCAGCATTGTGAACATGCCAATGGTTGCGACAACTAGGCTCAAAGGTCACATTAGCTAGAAAAAGCGGAGCGTCTTCCTCAACCAAAGGATTGACAAATGACTGCCCATTAAAATACTGGGCAAATGCCTCATTTGCTTGTCCTTGTCCAAATACATTTTCCTTGTCAAAAGTTGCTTTATCTGTCATCTTGTTCTCCTTTTCTCTTTAAACTTATGCATCAGTCCACACGTCTTTTGCGAGATTAAAGACCGCCCAAGCTTTTGGCCAACCTGCATAGAAAGCCACGTGGGTAATGATAGCTGCGATTTCGTCTTTGCTAACACCGTTAGCCTTGGCATTTTGTAAGTGAAATTTTAGGGAGTTATCTGTAATTCCTGATGCCATAAGTGCCACAACGGTGATGATACAGCGTGTTTTCAAATCAATATCGTTATTATTCCAGTTTTCACCAAAAAGCACATCATCATTAAAATGTGCAAATTCTGGGGCAAAATCCCCCAATTGGTCACGTCCTGCTGTTTGTTTAATGGTCATTATAAACACCCTCCTTTACCTTTATTATACGCTTTTTTATTTCTATGACAAATGCTTATCGGACATCATCTGTTATGCCTTTTAAGCATGGTTTAACTCTTAAGTGAACTCATCATTTTAACGGTTTCAGGGTCAGCATGTGAGAAGCATTGGCTTTCATAGTCCTAATGGCTAATCCAAATGTAGTTGTGATGACAAATTCTTCACGGACAATAGCAGATTTACAGATAGCATTCTACCAGCTTCTTCATTTCAATAAGCTTGAGCGGTGTCATTTGAGCGGTAGCCAACCGAAATCGTCTCCCTAACCACGTACTCACAGTCGTTAGGGTCTGGCACTTGATAGACACCAAATCCTAAACTCGGCATTTGACGCCATTTGATAAGGTTTTGTAGTCCATTTGCTTCTTTACTCATTTTCGTCATCTTCAAATAACGCTTGTTCTTTTTTGAGGATGATGTTTTGATAATTGTCAATTTTGTGATTGAGCCTATCATGTGCCCTTTGCAATTCAGCAATCCGTTCTGCCAATTTATCACGTTGTTCTTCAAGCAAGGTCATGCGTGCCTCTTCAGTTCCGTCACCCTCTTCTACCAAGGAGAGGTACTCAATTAAGGCTTCGATACTCATACCCGCTTTTCTGAAACAACGGACAAATTCTAAAGTGGCAATGTCACGCTCTGAAAAATCACGAATACCTGATTGATTCCGTGCAATGTGAGGAAGCAAGCCAATGCGTTCATAATAACGAATGGTATCTGCTGAAATTCCCGTCTGCTCGCTTACTTTTTTGATATTCATACGTCAGCTCCTTTCTTAATTTCACTCTCAGTATATACCTTAGAGCTAACTCCAAGTCAAGCCAAAAACGTCAAATTATTGAAAAATCGTCGATTTTTTAACGATACAAGCCAAGCTGGTGTTAAGATAAGTTTCTGCTTGGTCAATGATGTGTTTGACCAGTGTCACGATTGCTTTGCGAGAAACGTCATGTCCATAGAAAGTCTCACCTTTTTGCGTAATCTGACAAGTGCTATCTTGTCCATTGTCAAACCACCCTAGGCACAAAATCGTGTCATCAAGTCCTGACTATTCAACAATGTCTGCCGCCTTGCGATAGGGTTTAAGAATCGGTGCAACTACACCTTTTGGTTCTCCTGCCACTTCCCCATAAATGCCCATTGATGAGACAAAGACAATTCTAGCCACACCACACGCTTCATACTAGCAACGATTTCTCTTGCCATTTTGGGTAACTCACCTGATAGAGCCACAAAAACAATATCTTGGTCGGCTAAAACCTTGTCTAAATCATTGCCAGATGTTGCTGACCCATTGATCGCTTTTTCATTTTTGACATTACCGACTCGCTTTGTTGTTAGGCTCATCAAGCAAGTCTACTAATAAAGGGGTGATTGCCACCACACCTTATCTGTTTTGCTTAGGCGAGTAGGCCTTGTTTTTGGATTTTACCTAAGAGCAAACGAGCGATTGGACCAACGATAATAAGGTTATACGGCAAGGCAACAACTAAGTTTGTCAGCCATGTCCGACCATAAAGAGCCAGACTGATAGTTGACAAGCCATGGCTAAAAATCATTCCATAAAGTGACATGCAGGTAACCATTCCCAAAACCATACAGGCTGATACGGTCAAAATTTTTGCCAATTGGTGTTTTAAACCACTTGGAATGATGCCAAAAGCGATTTTTTTGGCAATAGGGCCTACAACCATCGTATCCAAAATAAAGGCAACGATAAAACCAGGCACAAAGCCTAAGAAGACATGTTGCCATGAAAAAGCACCTGCAACCACTAAATTCCAAATACTCATTCCAAAGACCATCATACCACACATCATACAGGTAAATAGCAAAGCTTCTTTAGCATTTCTAGGCATTTTAGTTCTCCATTCATTCATTAATTATTCATTAACCAATCAACCTAGGTCTGCGTACAAATAAAAAGCCCTTGTAAGGACAACGTTTTGGAAAATCTTTTACTGATTTTTCCTTTCCATACTCGACTCCAGTTTACAGTCAACAAGAGCTAGTCTAGCATAAAAAATTTTTCTTCGTAAGTCTTTTTTAGCAAAAAATAAAAAGTAAACGTTTTTCACATTTACTTCTCATGATAATCAATAATCTGTTCCATACGTATTTCTTGGGATGTCATGCCTTGACGTTCATAGAAGCGAACGGCGGATTTGTTTGCACTCCAGACATTTAAGGTTAGGTTGTAACAACCAATTTCTTTGGCGTATTTCAGAGCAAACTGATAGAGTTTTTCACCAATTTTTTGTCCGCGCGCTGCTTCGTCCACACACAAATCATCAATAAAGAGTGTTTTTTGAGGCACTTTTGGGGTACAAGCTTCCTCAACTATGGCAAACAGATGCCCAAGCACTTTTCCGTTGTCATCTTCATAAACGAAAATCGGATGATTATCATCAGCAATAAGTGCCGCTAATTCGTCTTCTGTGTATTTGCCACCTTTTTCTTGAAATAAATCAGGTCTTGCCACATGGTGCACATAAAGGACTTGTTGTAAAAGGTCCATCAATGTTGGAATATCAGCAATTGTCGCACGTCTAATTGTCATTTTATTGACCTCCAAGCTTTTCGTTTTTCTATTATAACATTTTGCCTTTTTGTTGCAACCTATAACTTGCCGTCCCATTCTGCGTAAAATTCTGTTAAAAACACTTCTAGAACTTTATGACGGTGCTCTGCCATTTTGCTAGCATAAGCCGTACTTATCAAGTCGCTAAAAAAGAAAACTAGCACCTTACTGCTGCACGGATTCCTATTTGTCATTTTCAGATTTTTTCATTTTTCTTAATGCTAATTCATTCAAAAGGTGGTATACTTATGCTTAGGGAAGCGATTTTATTATGCTAAGGAGGCCATATGATAAAAAAGGAAATGGTGACCTACCTGCTAGATTACCTGATTAAGGAAAATCCACAATTTAGATCGATTGTTGTGCCTAGTGACTTGGCTGGTCAGGAAACATTATTACGTGCTCTTCTTAATGTTCGTCCACCAATGGCGGTATCCAGTAGCTTTTTAACGATTCAAAACGACTATTTGCAACTCAAAAAGGCTGAGCGTGTTGTTGTTTTTTTAAATCATCTACAGCCCACTTCAGCAGATAAGCGTCTTTATATTTGGAAAGGGGACATTACACGCCTTAAAGCGGACGCTATTGTCAATGCTACCAATCACCGCATGCTTGGTTGTTTCCAACCGCTTCATGACTGCGCTGACAATGCTATTCATACCTATGCTGGTGTGCAACTCCGTCTGGATTGCTACAAACTCATGCAAGAACAAGGTCATGACGAACCAACTGGTATGGCAAAAATTACACCAGCTTATAATCTACCCGCCAAATTTGTCCTACACACGGTTAGCCCCACTATCACTATCAATGGCTATCTGACACCAGCTGATGCAGCATTACTTGCCAAAAGCTACCTGTCTTGCCTAAGTTTGGCAGAAAAAAATCAGCTTACTTCCGTTGCTTTACCAGCTCTTGTAACAGATAATAGCACTCATTTTATTAATCAAAACGCTGCTAAGATTGCCATTCAAACAACCAAAGACTTTTTAGAGCATAGTCACTTTGTGAATAAAGTTATTTTTAACGTTGACGAAGATGAGGCATTAACCCTTTATCAGCAATTGCTTAATTAATCAAAAAACGCCATAAAGGCGTTTCAGATTGAAGAAAAAGTCCATTTTGGACAATTTTCTTCAATCTTTTTTCTTAATGATGAAAATTAAAAACTCTTAGAAACACCGAAATATCAACATTTCTAAGAGTTTAATGATTTGTTATCTTTCGCAAACTTTTTCTATTTTTTATATTTTTAGGAGTTTGTCTACGTTCTGAAAATGCCATAAAGGCGTTTTGTTTTTAATCTAGAGCTACTGTATCTAAAATATCTTTTCCTTCAATGCCTAAATCAGGCCCAAAGATGTCATCTAGTGTTTTATCAAATGGGGTTGTTGAGTTAGAGGTGATAGGCTTGGCTACTGGGGCTGCACTCGCATTCCAACTAACTGAAGCACCTGAATTAGCATCCGTAGATACTGGTGTCCTTTCCTTATTACTAAGTCTATCATAACAAGGATTAACATCTATTACAAATACTTATATTTTATAGATGTTATGCTTTAAAGGCATGGATGTTTTTTTAATCCCAATTTTAAAATTGCTTTCCTAGACTAACTTGTAATTTTTCCATGTTCCTTTTCGGTAGCGAATTTCATAAATGATTCCTTTGATAAACCAATCTAAAAACATAGCTACCCACGTTCCTAGCATTCCCATACCAAGCGTAACAGAAAAAATGTAGGCAAATACCACACGCGCTAATAGCATTGATAACGTGCTAACTACCATTGGAAAATTGGCATCCCCAGCACTACGAAAAACAACAGGTAACACATAGCCAGAATTCCAAAAAATACTAACAAGAATACCGTGTGCAAGGACAATAATCCAAACATAGTGCGTTGCTTGCGCAGACAAATCATAGATTTTCATCAATAACGGCATTGCAGCAATAATGAGCAAAGAAATCGCACCCATTTGCCAAATGAATCATTCGGCTAACCTTACGCTTATAGTATTCTGCTTGCTCATAATCCCCAGCACCAACGCATTTTGAAATGATAACTGCTAAACCTAGCACGATAGAAATTCCTGGAAGTACTTGGAACATAATAATCGTTCCACCAACCGAATTAGCTGCTATCGCCGCTGTTCCAAATAAAGACACAATTGATAACACAATCAAGCGACCAAGAAAGAACATGCCATTTTCAAACCCAAATGGTAGTCCAATACCAAGAACTTTTTTAATCATCTGCCAGTCAACTTTTTCACGCAAAAAGTTTCCCAAAGTTAATTCAGATGTCAAGTGATGTGCAAACCAAAGAACTAGCACCATGGCACCAACACGTGATAGCAAAATCGGTACTGCAACACCTTCGACACCCCAACCGAGACCATAAATCAAACTAATCCCCATTAAAATATTCAAGCCATTCATGACCAACATAATATTCATCGGCAAGCGTGATTTGTTTAAAGTTCTAAAAATCGCTGCACCACAATTATACATGGCAATAAATGGTGTCGATAAGACAACGATATTAAAATACCGATTGGCTTGAGCATGAACTGCTGGCGTAATTGAGCCAAACAAATGATTTAAAATTAACGGTTTAATGGCAAAAATAAAAACCGTAATCACGATACTAAAGATAAGGGTAAATTTCGCTAATTGATTGACAGCTTTATTAGCATTTTTACCATCACTGTCACCTAGATATTGACCTGCAACAATACCGCCGCCAGTTGCAAAAGCGGCAAAAATACTGATAAAGAGCGCCATGAGAAACTCCACAAGAGAAACACCCGACACCGCTGCTTCACCAGCTCTTGAAACTAAAATCGAGGCGATTAAGCCCACCAAATATTCCAATCCTTGTTCAATAATCAAAGGAATAAACAATTTAGCCAAATCACGATTACTAAAAAAATACGTTTTTTGCTGTGTTGCGACTACATCACTTTCCATAATTTCCTCCTCTTTCTAACGTCATCTATTACTTTACACCTTTGAGTCAACTCCAAGTCAAGGGAATTTTTCAATTTTTTAGCTTTATTAACAAAAACAACCAATCTGCTTTAGATTAGTTGTTTTTCTATTATTTTTTAGGCACCATTGTCTTAGCTTTGGCGGAATATTGGTCAATCACAAGCTTAATCACGCCGACTGGTTTTGTCATTTTTTCGGTGAATTCAAATGTTTTGCCAGCTTGGTGCTGCATGAGTAGATTAAGGGCGTAGGCTTTTTGCTCTGAATCTTCGAGAAGCTCTGCTTTTCCACGTCCGATAAACGAACTAAAGAAAGCACCGTATTTACAAGGCACGTCATAGTCGTAATCAGGCATCACTTCTCCCTCAATCTGAGCACAAACATTGGGATTTTGGTGGATTAAATCAATTTTATGCCCTTGTCTCGCACCGTGTGTGTAAAAAATAAACTGGTCAGTTTCTTCACGGTATTCATAACCATAATGCAAAGGGACAACGTAAGGAAATTCCTCATCAAAAAGCCCTAAATGCAAAATCATATTTTTCTCAACAATAGCTTTGATTTCTGTCAAGTCAGTCACTTCACGGTCACGACGTCTCATTTTCGTCATAGGTTGCCACCCCATCATTTCTTTTTTCAAACATTATAGCAAAAATAAGCAGTAATTTCACGAAGCGATCAAGACTATCCTACTTTTCCTCAAGAATAACAGTGACTATTTTGCCTGTCATGGCTTTTCTGAAATTCTGGCTGTCTTTAACGTGTCCTAGATAAGTATATTTAAAACAGATTTTACTATCATCATAGAAAAGGTTAATTCATTTGTCTGACATAGCAATAAACCACCTGCTTTTATCAAACAAGAACAGCGTTCTTGACTTGGTAGGGGGTCAGCTAGTCAAGAAAATTTCTCATTGCCATTCACAGCAACCATTTCCAATTCAAGTGGCAAAAGTTCAGAAAAGCTTGTGCGCTAGCATTATTTTCTAAGGAAAGATCACCCTTCTTTCGCAATGGTTACTGTTATTGGGCGCATCACTTGACGACCTCAAAGGTAATCGTAACGTCCCCAGTCCCAAGAGCTTCTGCCAAGCCTTGACTATCTGACATCGTTCCTAAGTCTGTATATTATCATAGAAAAGAACCAAACCGTCGCCAGACCATAATTTCAAATCACCAGCGTGAAGCGTTCCTGCTTTTTTATCATCGTTTGTGAATGTTTGGTTGAGCACCGCATATTTTCATTACCGTTTACATCTCGCATATCAAGTGTTAGGGGCAAAAGATTTAAAAATTCCTGCGCTGCTTGTGACTGATTTAACGTAATTGTAACTGTCTCTCCATTAACCGTAGCTGTTACCATTTTTTCTTCCCCTATTTTACTTGTCCTTGTTGTTTGTGTTTGCTTGGCTTGTTGATTATCTTGTACACTACTACGAGCGGACAAAACCAAAAGTATCATAACTAAGATAAACACCCAAATGTTTTCATTTATTGCTTCCTGTACTCTTTGACCGCTTTTTTAAAACGTTCAACACCGTCAACTAACACTTCGAGCGGGCAAGCGTAATTCCACCTGATGAAACATTTACCATTGCCACCAAAAATGTCACCGTCAGATAGGATTAAACCTGTTTTTTGACGAATAAAGGCACATAATGCTGTTGTATTTTGTGACATAGCAGAGCAGTCAAGCCAAGCGAGATAAGTCGCCTTTGCTGGAACGATTTTGATTTCTGGAAAAGTTGTTGTCACTTGCTCAATCAAGTAAGCACGATTTTTTGCCAAGTACTCGTTAAGCTCATCTAACCATTGCCCTGCTTCATTGAAAGCTGCTTCTGTTGCTTGAATGGCAAAAGCATTTGGCTCAGCCACTTCGTCCGTATTGATGCCACGATTGACGCGTTTACGAAGGACTTCATTTGGCACAGAAATTACCGACGTTTGCAAGCCAGCAATATTAAAAGCTTTTGACGGTGCTAAGCAAGTCATCGTGATATTTGCGATTTCTTCTGATACCGATGCAAAGGGCGTATAATAGCTATCAGGATGTGTCAAATCACAATGCACTTCGTCTGATAAAATAAGGACATCATGCTCTAAACAAAGCTGACCAATTTTCTCAAGCTCTGCCTTTGTCCAAACATAGCCTATCGGATTGTGAGGATTGCAAAAAATCATCAACGTCGTCTCGGGTTGCGCCAGCTTATTTTCTAAGTCATCATAATCAAGCTGATAAATTCCGTCCTTATAGACCAAAGGACTTTCCAACACTTCTCGTCCATTGTTCAAGATAGAATTGTAAAAGATATTATAAACAGGCGTCAAAAGCAACACCTTATCACTTGGCTTAGTCACCTTACGAACAATTGATGAAATGGCAGGAACAGCTCCCGTGCAAAACATCAACCAATCTTTTTGAAGTATGAAATCATGACGGTTTTGCCACCAAGAGATATAGGCTTCAAAGAAAGAATTTGGCACAGTATTATAACCAAGAGCGCCCTGTTCAATGCGCTTTTTCAGGGCATTTTTAATTTCTGGCGCCGTATCAAAATCCATATCCGCAACCCACATTGGCAGTTTATTCTCACCAACATCCCATTTATAGGAATTCACTTTACGACGATTGACAATTTTATCAAAATCATACTTAGGCACGCGCAAGAACCTCCTTTCTCAATGAAATGGTTGTTTGATTGGCAGTGATTTCTGGGTCGTCAAAAATAATCTCACCAATGGCATCCGCTGTGATGTTCCCAGAAATCGGATTTTTAATACTAATCATGTCAGAATGAATATCTGCCTGCAAATCCTCAACGTATTCAAATACTAAATCCGAATTCATCAGCTGGCAATTCTCCAAGGTCACGTGTTTCATATAACAAAGCCCTTGATTGCTTTCAATCGTACAATTGATAAAGGTGATATCTTCTGAATTCCAAGCAAGATATTCGCCTATAATTGTCGAATCACGCACAAGCACGTGTTTACAATTCCAAAAAGCATCTTTTGACAACAAAGTGCTATTTGAAATCTCAATATTTTCAGCACCGTCAAAGCAATAATTTCCTGTAATCGTCACATTATCCGCCTTGATATGCTTACTATTCATGCCAAAATAATCACCCGTTATATTAACATTAGTCAACGTAATGTCTTTGCATGACCAGAGACTTTCTTGAGCATTTGGCATTTGGACATTTTCCAAAACAATGGCAGAGCTACGACGAAATGTCTTAGGTGCTTGAATGATACTGTCAGAAATAGTGATTTGGTGCGTGTACCAGATACCTGAACGCGCTGTGTCAAGCAACTGAATCTTTCGTGCTTTGACATCACGTGAATACCAAAGTGGGTATTTCCAACGAAAAATATCATTTTCCAAAACAAGATGACGACTTTCCTTTAATGGTGATTCGCCATCTGCAAATACGGATTGGGTAATGGTCATATTTTCTGCTTTAAAACAGGCACGTTCTCCTGTCAATAATTTTTGATTAATATCTGTCATTCTTATCCCTCCATTTTTCAAAGTCTTTTTTAAGACCGAAACGTCATTAGTGTATACCTTGGAGTCCACTCAAAGTCAAGCATTAATGTTTATTTTTTTAATCATGTAACCACTTCATTTTACAAAGTTACTTTATCACGATATAATAGCTATGACAAATACTTATATAACATGATTTATATAACTAAAAAGCATAGAAAGAGGGTATTATGGACATTCGTGTGCTTAATTATTTTGTCACAATTGTGCAGACCAAAAGCATTTCCAATGCAGCTGACGCTCTGCATGTGACACAACCAACACTCTCACGACAAATTAAAGAATTAGAAGATGAATTAGACACGATTTTATTTCACCGAGGTAGCCGTGAAATTCAATTAACCGATGACGGGCAATACCTTTACAACCGTGCCATTGACATTCTAGCATTGGTTGAAAAAACTAAACATAACATTCGAAAATCAGATGGCCTTGCTGGTGATATTTACATCGGAGCCGCCGAAAGCCCGTCGCTTGATATTGTTGCCCGTGCTATCAAAACGCTAACCGAACAATATCCAGATATTCGTGTCCATATTCGCAGCGGTAACGCAGATGACATTCTTGAACAGTTAAATAAAGGCGTTTATGACTTGGGAATTACCATTGGCAGTTACGATATCAAAAAATACAATCACCTAGCCCTTGATAATCGTGACCGCTGGGGAGTCTTGGTGCCTAAAGGGCATCCCTTGACAAAGATTAAAAAGCCAATCCTCACTGATGCGCTGGCTTACCCACTTATCATTTCTGCTCAAACGAGTACAGAACCTAGCGCATTGGCTGGTTTAGGAGATTATCGTATCGTCGCAACCTATAATCTGCTCTATAATGCTTCACTTCTCGTCAAAGCTGGTGTGGGAATCGCTCTTTGCCTTGGCAACATTATCGACACCTCATATCCAGATAGCGACTTAACCTTTGTTCCATTTACTGAAAATAACCACGACACCCTGCAAATTCTCTGGAAAAAACAAAACACGCTATCCCCAAGTACCAAACAATTTCTCAAAATAATGCGTGAAGAAATCGAAGATAATAATATTTTTCACCACAAATAATAACCACTAAAATACAAACTTTGGTGGTTTTTGTTTTTTTACTCATATCATCTTGCATAGCCGTTTTCAATATGCTACACTAATAACGTTTTGGCGTAAAATAGTCATTAAAATACAGAGGAGATAAAATGAAACGAGAAAGTTATTTTGACGGCGGTTTATTAAGTTATATTGGGCACAGTATTTTAGCTGGGTTGATTACCATTTTAACCCTTGGAATCTGCGCACCTTGGGGCATTTGTATCATGATAAACTGGAAAGTCAAACATACTGTTATTGACGGACACCGTCTAGCCTTTGACGGAACAGCCACACAACTCTTTGGCAATTGGATTAAGTGGCTCATTTTAACTATCATTACAATCGGTATCTACTCATTCTGGCTTAATATTAAATTGCAACAATGGATTACCAAACACACGCACTACTTAGACTAAATTAGGAAAACGTGCAATCACTGAACCACGTTAACAGCTGAAAAGGAGTTACAAATTGGAAAAGAAAATGACGGTACGGTAAGAAACCTTATTGCACTGCTATTAGTCATTTTTTGCTCTCATTATCGGAGACTTGATGCACGAAAAAGTTCAAGCACTGCTGTTATCGCTTCTGGTTCGGACAGCGATAGTGAAGAAGATTATGATTATGATGACGACGATGATGATTACAGCTCATCTAGCTCATCATACAGTTCAAGCTCAACCCCATCTTCTTCAAGTTCTTATCGTTATAGTTCCTCAAGTCCGAGTATCTCACGTGACTATCGAAATGCTCTAGAAACAGCTAAAAGCTATTTAAAATAGTCAGCTTTTTCTGAAAAAGGATTATATGAACAACTAACTTCAGAATATGGGGAACAATTTACACCCGAACAAGCTCAATATGCTCTTGATAATTTACCGCAGTAATGAAGTTTTGCCATAAACGTAATTTTATAGACGTTATAATAGATTTTGGTAAAATACAAAAACTAGCTAGTAATTTTTGCTAGCTAGTTTTATATATTCCTCACTCCACGATTGCTTTGGCGATTTCTTGTGGAGTGATGTTGGTAAAGTATTGGGTGGTATCAATTGTTTGGAGTTTAGCTAAAACATCTGGGTATTCGTAGCGAAGTCCGATTAGGGCTTGTTCAATGTCAGCCACATCTTTGATGCCAAAGAAGTCACCATAAAGTTTCATCCCTTTAATGACTGATTTTTCAACATTAGCATACGTGGTGATTTTTCCTGCTGGGTAACGAACAGAGCGTTTTATCGTATACTCTGGTGCTTCTCCATAAGTCCAGTCCCAAGTGCCGAATTGTTGGTCAGCCAAGGCTTGAATTTTTTGTAAATCATCATCAGAAAGGACATATTCTGTCATATCAGGATAAGTTTCTTTCATTTTATTTAGCAATTGATTGGAAAAGGCTTCGACGGTCATTTTTTCTGGCAATTCATCTAAGATATTGGTCACACGTGCACGTACAGATTTAACCCCTTTGGATTCAATTTTGTCCTTTGACACTTGCAGGGCATTGCCAAGAACCGTCATGTCCACGTCAAATAGTAGACAACCATGGTGCATCATTCGTCCTTTATAGTAGGCTTGTGCATTGCCACAAAATTTCTTTCCATCAATTTCGAGGTCATTACGTCCCGTAAAAGTCGCTGTCACCCCTAAATCAGCTAGCGTTTCAATGACAGGTTGAGAGAAGGTCTTAAAATCAAAAGCCCCTTCTTGTGATTTATTAGAAATAATCGTGTAATTCAAATTATTGAGGTCATGGTAAACCGCACCACCACCTGATAAGCGACGAACCACATGAATACCATGCTCATCTACATACGTTTTGTTAATCTCTTCAATAGCATTTTGGTGTTTACCGATAACAATCGTTGGTTCATTAATCCAAAGAATGAAAAGCTCATCTTCAGCTAACAATTCACGAAATGCGTAAGCTTCCAAAGCGATATTATAAGCAGGATTGTGAGAGTTATTGACAATATATTTCATATGCGACCTCCTCGTAAAGCATCTAAGGATAGTATAGCAAAATTGGCCTTTTCAGTCTCTTAATCTGCTTGGAAGAATTCCTCAATGAAATGCTGCGGTCAATCCCAAGCTCGTCTAAGGCGACTGACACAATCTGGGATATTTTCCAAATCAATTTTACTAAACCCAAGAAAAAGACTTTCCTGCGAACAAGCTACCTTTTCTTGACAGAATTGCACGGTATCGTATACACGAACCCCTTCGTTTTCATCTTGTTTTATCAAATCACACTGATTGATTTTATCTGGAAAAGTCACCAAAAATAGTGACCGCTGACATTTGATGAAAGCTTTATCGGCGACTGAAACTGTTCAAATTCCTTTTTGGATGCCTTGTAACGCTTCTTAAAAACATGATTCATTTTGCGCACCAAGCGGTCATAATCACCACTGGATAAAATATTAGCCGGCGCAATTTGATTAAGAAGAGTCACCGTGCTATTGTACAGCTGAAATTTTTCCAAGAAAGCTTCTGTAAATTGAGCAGGCAAAACGATATAGCTCATCCGAAATGACGGTGACAGAATTTTTGAAAAAGTGCCCAATAAATAACACGGTCAAGATAATCAATTGATTTCAGAGCAGGTATTGGTCGCTCGTAGTAACGCAGCTCACTATCGTAATCATCTTCAATGATAAACGAATCCTTTTCTTTGAGCAAAAGCTAAAAGCTCCTGACGTCTGGAAATCGGCATAATCATGCCCAAAGGAAATTGGTGCGAGGGTGTGGTGTAAATTATTTCAATCCTTGCGTTCTCGTCAATGTTCTCCAGATTTAAACCTTTCTCATCAACCTTTGCCGTTACGATAGGATACGCATTTTTCTTGAAAATTTCTCGTGCCTTTGGACAGCTTGGTTCTTCCATTAAAATCGCTTTTTGCGTATCTCCTAAAAATTGACAAATGACAAATATAATCTAACGATTGTTGCAAACCACTGGTAATGATAATCTGACTCGGCTGGCACCTCACTCCACGAATCCTCGCCAGATAAGGACTGATTTCCTTTCTCAGTCTAAAATCCTCTTGAAATGGCTGCAATGCATATCATTTTTCTGCCTCATCTAACTGCTCAATGGCATTTTGATAATGCTTCTTCCACACTTTTTTAGGAAAAAACTTACTGGTATGGCTGCTGTTGGTTAAATCATAGCTAATATGCTCGTCTGTCACTTGTTTTTTTGTATCTGAAAATTCTTCCGTATTACCGCTGTGGTTAAAGAAACCAAAAACAGCGCTATTGCCTCCATTTGAGAAAAGGACAGACCGAGCATTGTACTTGCTTCTTCACCAAGGCTCATGATCGAGAAACTCTCACTAAAACGCCAGATATCAATAACAATTATCAGATTAAGAAATAACCATTCGTATTGATTGGTCTGAATCATAGCAAAAGAACCCTGTGTCCACGAGGTCATTGATTGTACCAAGTCAAAGCGGTAAGCAATCATTTCTGCTACTGCTCCAATCATGCCACCATAAATGGGACCAACGAGTGGTAACATCCATTTTTCCTTAAAAGGCAATCTTCTAACGACTTTGATAAAAAATAAAGTCATTAATATTAAAGAAATAAAGGCAAAAGTCATTTTTTGAGCTAAGCTTGCTTTTGGAAAAAAGCAAAGTGAGATTAGCATGCCAAGTTGAGCTGCTTCGACAGTCCCAACAGTAGATGGCGCAGCATAATTGTTTTGTGTGATGGTTTGCATCAGCAAACCTGATAAACTCATGGCACCCGCTGCCAAAACGATTGCCAAGGTTCTAGGTAGTCGTGATTCAAAAAAGACTTGATAGGCTCCCCCTTCCCCTTGAAACAATTTAAGCCAGGAAAATTGTGAACTTGCCCCAATACTTAATGATAAGAACATTAAGACAAGACTGAGGGGAAGCAACCAGCGTATAGCTTTCATAGGCTTCCTCCCTAAAAAATTGAACAAAGTTTTTCCATCCCCTGTCCACTATTACTTTAGCAAATTTTCATGCAAGTGCCAACTTGTATTACAGAGTTTTCTGAAAATTAAGCGTATTATTTCAAGCATAAAAGTATGGGCTGGAAAAAAAGTCGAAATCTCATTGATTTTTTCAAATTTCTGAAATAAGAAACCGCATGAAATCAACGTTTGTAAACGAAAGATTTCATGCGGTTTTGTTTATATTAGGCTTTTTGCCCAGCCCCATACTTTTGATTTATTTCTTCGGTGGGTTATGAATAGCTTCACCAATGGTATCAAGGAAAGCTTCATACATATTTTCAGAAAAAGTTGGGTGTCCATGAATCGCTTGGGCAACGTCATCAACCGTCAATTCATTTTCCATAATGGTTGTCGCTTCATTAATAAGCTCTGCTGCCGCAGGGCCAATGATATGCACACCAAGTATTTCATGATACTTGCTGTCAGCAATGACTTTGACAAATCCTTGAGCTTCGTTAGACGCAATAGCTCGTCCATTGCCTGTGAAGCTTGATTTCCCAATCAAAATATCGCCGTATTGCTCACGCGCAGCCTCTTCTGTCATTCCAACCATGGCAACTTCTGGGTGAGTATAAACCGCTGCTGGTGTGTAGGTGAGGTTGGCTTTGCGATGGTTGCCACCTAGAGCATTTTCAGCAGCCACTTCTCCCATACGATAAGCAGCGTGCGCTAGCATTTTTTGACCATTGACATCACCAGGAGCATAAATACCAGAGATTGACGTTTCTTGGTAAGCATTGACTTTGATGCGATTACCTTCCATATCAAGATTGAGATTTTCAAGACCTTGCATTCGGGGAACACGTCCAATCGATAGCAGAGCTTTATCTGCTTGAATTGTCTCACCATTGGTTAGTGTCAACTCAAGCTGGCTATTTTTCTCAACAATTTCGGCTACTCCAACATTGGTTTTAATGGTCATACCTTTTTTCGTCAGAATTTTTTGCAATTCCTGCGAAATTTCCTTGTCCATAGCTGGAATAATGCGGTCTGCCATTTCAATAACGGTCACATCAACGCCGTAAGATGCCCAAACCAGTCCAAGCTCAATTCCAACAACACCGCCACCCATGACAGCTAGTGATTTCGGTACTTCACGTAAATCAAGAATATCATCAGAAGTCAAAACAAGCGGTGAATCAATACCTGGAATATTAATGCGTGATACTTTTGAACCAGTTGCTAAAATGATACGATGCCCCTTAATCGTTTGCGACCCAATCGTTACCGTCTTGTCTGGATTAACTTGAGCCAGTCCGTCAAAAATGGTTACTTTATTAGCTTTCAAGAGACCACGAACGCCACCTGTTAATGTTTTGACAACGGAATTTTTAAACGCAACGGTTTTATCCATGTCAATACTGTAATTAGTTGAAGCCAGATTAATACCACGACCAGCAGCAATTTTTAGTCCATCAAGGATTTCGGCATTTTTGAGATAAGTTTTAGTTGGGATACAGCCAACATTTAGACAGGTTCCACCAAATTCTGATTTTTCAACGATAGCAATTTTGCCACCGAGTTGCGCACCACGAATGGCGGCATAATAGCCAGCAGGACCACCACCAACCACAATCATGTCATACTCATCAGCTGCAAGTGGAGCTTTTTGTTCAGAAGTCACATCAGCCGTCACCGCCTTTGGCACTTCCAAGCCTGCTGCGGTTAAGTCTGCCGCTGCTTGTTCTGGTGTTACTTGCGCAACTTCGTCAATAACTTCACCTTCAGCACCAAGGTAGCCAATGATTTCTGTCACAGGAACAACATCACCAGCCTTGTGAACAATTTTCAAAAGCAGTCCAGAATCTTCGGCTTCGATTTCCATATTCGTCTTATCAGACATGATTTCAAGCAGAATATCACCCTCTTGCACAAAGTCACCTTCTGCTTTTTTCCATTCAATGATTTCGCCCTCTTGCATGTCAACACCAAGCTTGGGCATGATAATTTCTACTGCCATTTTACGTTTTCCCTTCAGAAAATTCTTTTATTTCTCAGTCAGCTTTGGGCGGCTCTCACCCAAGCAACTGACTACATCATTTATTTGTCAAGATTAGGCTTTAAAGATGACCGAGTCACCTATATCACCGCCCACGTTTTTTACGTTAGATTAGCAATTCTAGCGGATTTTCAAGAAGCGCTTTTAAATCTAGCATGAATTTTGCACCATTCATTCCGTCAACCAATCGGTGATCAATGGTCAAACTCATTCCCATAATTGGGCGAATAACCACTTCACCGTCATGAACGACGGGTGTTTCAATAGTTGCTGAAATCCCAAGAATTGCCGAATTTGGTTGATTAATAATTGGATTAAAGGACTTCACTCCAAACATCCCAAGGTTCGTTATGGTGAATGTTGAGCCAGACATTTCAGCTGCTTTCAATTTACCAGCTTGTGCTTTTTGAATCACATCTTTTGATGCTACCACAAAGTCTGACAAACTCATCTGGTCTGCACCGTGAACCACAGGAACCACTAAACCTTCAGAAAGCCCAACAGCGATTGCAAGATTGACAAAATGATGGAGTTCGATGTCTTTGGCATCGTTAATCAGAGAAGCATTAAGGAAACGGTGTTCCTCCTTCATCAAGGTCTTAATCACAGCAAGCCCAATTAAGTCCGTAAAGGTCACCTTGTAACCAGTCTTTGCCATAATTGGCTCAATGAGTTGCTTACGCAAGGCAATCAGATTCGTCATATCAATATCATAATTAAGCGTAAAGGTCGGTGCTGTGAAGTAAGAATGACTCATTCCCTTTGAAATTGCCTTACGCATAGCAGACATCTTAATGACTTCAACTCCGTCACTTGCAGCCGTAACATCATCCAAAGCTCCTGCTTGCGGTGTCACGTTTACATCTGCTTGTTCTTTTTGCGGCGCAACATCACCTAGACTTGCTAAAACATCTTCCTTGGTAATCTTACCAGAAACACCCGTTCCCACCAGTGTCTCAAGGTCAACACCTTTGTCCTTTGCAATCCTACGAGCCAGTGGCGTCACACGAATCTTACTAAATTGTTCCACATCTTCCTTGTGAATCCGCCCATTTTCACCGCTTCCAGTGATTTTTTCAAGGTCAATACCACGCTCACCTGCCAACTTTCTAGCAGCAGGCGTCGCACGGACTTTTCCAGTTTCAGACGTCTTTTGGGCAATCGCTGGCGCTGTGCTTGCTGGCAAGGGTTGTGCTTTCGCTTCCTGAGCTGATGCTGACGGTTCAACCTGTTTCTCACCCACAGAATCAACAAGAGTTTCACCCTCTGCTCCGATATAGCCGATAACTTCGGTAACAGCTACAACATCACCTGCCGGATGAACAATTTTTAACAGCAGACCAGAATCTTCGGCTTCGATTTCCATATTGGTCTTATCAGACATGATTTCAAGCAGAATATCACCCTCATTGACCTCATCACCTTCAGCTTTTTTCCATTCAAGAATTTCCCCTTCTTGCATGTCCACACCAAGCTTTGGCATAATAATTTCATTTGCCACAGAAAATACCTCCCTTAGGCATCACGACCATTGCGTGCCATTTTATAAATGGTTGCTTTAATCTTAGCAAGGTCTGGCAAAATGCCCTGTTCTAAAACACGTGCGTATGGTACTGGCACATCTTCGCTTGCCAAACGTACAATCGGATAATCAAGGTAATCAAAAGCTTCACTTTCCGTAACCAGCGCAGCTATTTCTCCAATAAAACCACCTGTCTTGTAAGCGTCATTAACCAACATGAGCTTCCCAGTCTTTTTCACCGAATTGATAATCAAGTCCTTGTCAAGTGGAATAAGTGTCCGTGGGTCAACCACTTCAACGCTAATGCCATCAGCTGCTACTTCATCGGCTGCTTGAAGAACACGCTCCAACATACGACCATAAGAAACAATGGTCAAATCAGTTCCCTCACGCTTAATATCACCTTTTCCAAGCGGCAAATAAAAATCAGAATCCAAGTTCACTTCCTCTTTCTTGCCATAAAGCGCCTTTGGCTCCATGAAAATAACAATATTATTATCACGAATGGCTGATTTTAAAAGCCCTTTAGCATCATTAGCATTCCCTGGAGCAACAACCTTAATACCAGGAATATGGGTTAACCAAGCTTCCAGAGACTGCGAATGTTGCGCCGCTGAACCGATACCAGAACCAGATGCTACACGAAAGGTTACTGGCGTTTTCAAACCACCACCAAACATATAATTATTTTTAGCGCCGTTATTAACAATGGCATCAAGGGCAATAGTGATAAAATCCATAAAGGTCACATCAACAATCGGACGAAGCCCCGTTATCGCAGCGCCAATGGCACTTCCTGCAATAGCTGCTTCTGAAATCGGTGTATCCTTGATACGTTCAGGTCCAAACTCCTCAAACATACCGACAGACGTTCCAAAGTCGCCACCGTAAATGCCAACATCTTCTCCCATGAGAAAAATCGTATCATCTTTTCGCATTTCTTCTGTCATCGCAAGATTGACAGCTTCACGTAATGCCATTTGTTTTGTTTCAGTCATTGTCTTTCTCCTCTTGTGATTAAAAAGCTGCCTAATCTACCCAGACATCTTCAAATGCTACTGACAAATCTGGTTCAGGGCTATTTTGAGCAAATGTGTAAGCATCATCAATTTCTTTAACCACTTGCGCATCAATAGCATCCAATTCGTCATGGCTTGCCAAATGATTTTCAGTCAAATACGTACGGAATTTGACAAGTGGGTCTTTTTTCTTCCAGCCATCAACCTCCTCTTTACTACGGTATTTACCTGCATCAGCTGTCGAATGCCCAAACCAACGGTAAGATTCTACCTCAACAATGGCTGGACCATTTCCAGAACGCACGTGGTCAACCGCTTTACCCATTGTCTCATAAACCGCTAGAACATCATTGCCATCTTCGCAATAAAAACCAGGAATACCATAAGCTTCAGCCCGTGTGTAGAGATGCGGTGTATTGGTCGCTCTCGTAATATCCATCGAAATACCATAGCGATTATTGATAATAAAGAAAATAACAGGTAATCCCCAAGTAGCTGCTAAGTTTACGGATTCATGAAAAGAACCCTCATTTGTCGCACCGTCACCAGAAAAGGCAACAACAATGTTGTCCGTTTTTTTATAATCTTGTGTCAACGCTGCACCAACAGCAAGCGCATAACCACCGCCAACAATACCATTTGTACCATAATTGCCTTTTTCAAAATCTGCCAAATGCATGGAACCACCACGACCTTTTGACACACCAGTCACCTTGCCAGCGAGTTCAGCCATCATTTTATTTAAATCCATGTCTTTAGCAATACATTGCCCATGCCCACGGTGATTTGAAAAAATAATATCATCATAAGTCAAATGTGCTATTGCCCCAACACTTGCCGCTTCTTCCCCAACTGAAAAGTGTGTCATGCCTTGGACAAAACCACGTCGGACTAACTTATTAATGCGCATATCAAACTCACGAATACGCTGCATTTTGAGATACATATCTATATATTGTTCTTGAGACAAACTCATCATACTGCCCTCCAAATATCTTTTCCTAGTGCATTAATCATAAAATATTATTGCTCAAATCACAAATAATTTAACCGAAAATTTGAAAACGTTTTTAAAAAGTGGCGTAAAAAGAGACATTTAGCATATTTTCAAAGATTAAACGTAATAATTTTTTCTTGACTATTTATATCGAATGATTTTCTTGTTTCGTTGTCTATGAGATACCTTAGATTAATAAACCTAACATCATACATACGTTATAACTTTCAGCTCAATCAGGTTAATTCACATCCCTCCCCGATACCTCACAATCATCAATATTGGGAGTCACTATTATGTTCACCGGCAGCGGGTCACTATAGAGGACTTTCACTCCATATGTACAACATGCCCGTCGTACACTAAAAAAGCCTTGAAATTAATCAAAGCTTTTAATCATTATACCTCTTTGCCTAAAATTTCATTAATCTCTTGGCTATAAAGGATAGCTTTTCCACCATAAACCGCTTGGATACCATTATCTACATCTAAAATCGCTGTAGCTCCAATTGCTTTTAACGTTTCTTTATCAACTTTCTGACTATCTATTAAAGACACCCGCAAACGTGTTGCACAAGCCGTGACATGTTCAATATTAGATTCGCCACCAAGCGCCTCTATGATATTTATAGAATTTTCTGTCAAAGAAGAATTTTCTTTAGATGCCTGTACAGAAGTCTTCTCATTCATAACCATTCCTGGAATAGCAACTTTAAATCTACTGATCAGGAAACGAAAGACTACATAGTAAATTCCTGCCCAAACTAATCCCACTGGTAACACTAAGAGCCAATTCGTTTTGTCATTTCCTTGTAGAACACCAAAAAGTAAGAAGTCAATGATACCTCCTGAAAAGGAGTTACCAATACGAATAGATAACAAATCAGCAACAAAGAAAGACAGACCATCTAAGAAAGCATGTACAACATAAAGCCATGGGGCTACAAATAAGAAAGAAAATTCAATAGGTTCTGTAATACCAGTTAAGAATGACGTTAAACCGCTACTAAAGTAAAAGGAGCCATTAGCTTTACGATTAGCTTTTGGAATGGAATGATACATCGCCAAACAAGCTGCTGGAAGACCAAACATCATGGTCGCAAAACGTCCTGCAAAGAAGCGTGTACCATAAGTAAAGAGACCGGTATGATTAGGATTTGCCAACTGAGCAAAGAAAATATTTTGTGCACCTTGAATCGTCTTACCAGCAACCTCTTCAACACCACCCAAAGAAGTGTACCAAAACATAGGATAAATGGTATGGTGTAAACCAACAGCACCCGTTAATCTCAGAAAGAAGCCATATAAGAAAGAACCAAAACTTCCCATTGTAGCAATAGCTTCTCCCAATGAAACGAGAAGATTTTGTACAGGTGGCCAAATAACATAGAAAATACTACCAATCACAATAGCAACTAAAGAAGAGATAATGGGAATAAAACGTGAACCACCAAAGAAACCTAGATAAGCTGGTAATTCAATCCGGCGATATTTATTATGAAGAATAGAGACTACATAACCAATAACTAGTGCACCTAAAACGCCTGTATCAATAGTAGCACCTTCTGCGGAAAAGAGTTGTAATAAACTACTGATAGTTGCTGTATAGACCAGATAAGCTACTCCACCTGATAAGCCTGCTGTCCCTTTATCAGAATCCGCAAGACCAACAGCCACACCAATACTAAAAATTAAAGCAATGTTATTAAAAACAGCACCACCTGCTCCACTCATGACAGAAAAGATGGCCTGCAACCATTCTTGACCTAAAAGTGGAAATTGAGCAATAGCATTAGGATTAGATAGAGCACCACCAATTCCTAACAATAAACCTGCTACAGGTAAAATAGAAATAGGCAACATAAACGCTTGACCTAAACGTGAAAATTTCTTAAACATAGAATGTCTCCCTTCAATTTAATCTATATTCGTTGCCTCAATAAATGGTTTTGCAATCACCAATGGTCGTGTGATAGCAGAGCCGACAACTACTGTATGAACACCTAGTTGTAAAACACGTCTAACCTTACTTGGTGTATTAATATTTCCTTCAGCAATCACTGGTGTCTCCAAAACTCCAACAGCTTTTCTAATAATTTCAAAATCATTAGATTCAATTGCTAAATCTTGACTTTGTTTAGTATAACCAACTAAGGTAGTTCCAATAAAATCAAAACCTACTTTATCTGCAACTATCATTTCATCCATGGTTGAACAGTCAGCCATTAATAATTGTTCTGGGTAAGACTGTCTAATTTGAATCACGAACTCTTCTAAAGTCTGACCATTAGGTCGACTAGATGTCGTTGCATCCAAAGCAATAATATCAACCTTTGTCTCTACTAATGCATCAATTTCATCCATAGTCGGCGTAATAAAAACATTAGCATTCTCATAATTTTTTTTAATAAGACCGATAATCGGTAAATCTACCGCTTCTTTAATCTCTGTAATATCACGAATTCCATTAGCTCTAATCCCAACAGCACCTGCTTGTGCGGCTGCCTTAGCAAAAAGCGGCATAACTCCTCCTTTTTCCGAATACATAGGCTCGCCTGGTAAAGCTTGGCAGGAAATAACTACTCCCCCCTTAAGTTGTTGTAAAAGGTACTCTTTTTTTGTCATAATTCCTCCTTATAAGAAATAATCGTTTTGTGATAACGTTTTTGTTTTTCATCTTGATTAACTGCTAATTGGTAAGCAAATAAGCAGTCAATCAACAATAAAATTGGAAATTGTGGTGAAATACGATTCCCATAAGATAAGTTATCTCGTGAAGCCAATAAAACTAATTCATCCCAAGAATCATCTCTTTGAGTAACAATTTGGGTTGTCATTAAAACCGTCTTAGCTCCCTTTTCCTTAGCAGTCATCAGAGCATTTATCACAGATTTGGTTTTTCCTGACAGAGATGCTGCAATAACCAAACAATCTGGTCCCACTAACATACTAGACCATACCAGTTCATCATTATCTGTTACAATATCAAAATCAAAGCCCAACCTCATAAAACGTGTCTTCATCTCTTTCAAAGCTTGAGCCGAGCTCCCCTTACCATAAAGATATATACGGTTAGCTTCTTCAATCAGGCGTGTAATCCGTGTGAGTTGCTGTTCATCAATCACTGAATAGGTCTTTTCTAGCAATTGCTCATAGTCTGCCATAACCCTCTTAGTTACATTATTTTTTAAGGTGCTTGACTCCCCTTTTAAATGTAATTTAGATTCCTGATAAGAAAAAATAAATTCTCTGTAACCACTAAAACCACATTTTTTAGCAAAACGTGTCAAACTAGCTTTTGATACATGTAAACGTTGACAAATTGCGCCAGAACTCACATCTTTTTCCGAGGTATTAGTGATAAAAAAATGTGCAATTTTTTGTTCAGTATCTGTCATAGAATCCCAATATGATTCTATGACAGACTCTATTTTTTTAATGTTTTATCCACAAGAAACACCTCCCACTATCAATTATAGCGCTTACACTTTTTTATTTCAATAGTTTCAGAAATCCAGAAACTACTTTCTGCTTTTTCTTTTTTTATGCTTTTTTCTAAAACTAGTTTTAGAATTTATGATAACCACTTGTATAGTTATTAAAATTAAACTAAAAAACAGTACCTAGATAGCTCCTTATCAAGTAAATAGTAAAATAAACAATTACAACCACTTACTGATAGAACGTTTGAAAAAGATATTTCTTAAGCAAACGAATAGAAAAATTTCTTATGCAGTCAATAACAAATTCTAAAAATATCAACGAAATATTTATTAAGGTTGACATAAAATATCTACACTATAAATGCTAATGTTCTCTCCTACTTAGCTTGATAAATAAAAATATAAAAAAGAATAACCTAGTAAAAGAGGTTATTCTAATAAATTTTAACAATGATTTAATTCAGCTATTCACTAATGGCGTTACCTGTGTAAAGTTGGTAATAACGACCTTTTTGCGCAATCAATTCGTCGTGGTTACCACGTTCGATGATACGTCCTTGTTCAAGAACCATGATACAATCCGCATTGCGAACTGTTGACAAGCGGTGAGCGATAACAAAGGTTGTACGACCTTTCATCAACGCATCCATACCTTCTTGGACGTGAACTTCGGTACGCGTATCGATTGATGATGTTGCTTCATCCAAAATCAAAGCAGGTGGATTTGCCACGGCTGCACGTGCAATCGCAAGCAATTGACGTTGTCCTTGAGATAAATTACTTCCGTCACCTGTCAAAATGGTATCGTAACCTTCTGGCAAACGTTTAATGAAATCATGTGCATTAGCTAACTTAGCCGCAGCAATACATTCGTCATCAGTCGCATTCAAACGTCCGTAACGGATATTATCCATAACCGTTCCTGTAAAGAGGTGCGTATCTTGCAATACAATCCCTAAACTACGACGAAGATCAGCTTTTTTGATTTTACGAATGTTAATACCGTCGTAATGAATCTTACCTTCTTGAATATCGTAAAAACGATTAATCAAGTTTGTAATGGTTGTTTTACCAGCACCAGTTGACCCAACAAAGGCAATTTTTTGACCAGGTTCCGCAAATAAATTAATGTCATGTAAAACCATTTTATCATCGTTATAACCAAAGGTTACATCTGAGAAGGTTACACGACCTTCTTGCTTGTGATAAGTCACAGTCCCGTCTTCGTGTGGATGTTTCCAAGCCCACATACCAGTTGTTTCTTCAACTTCTTGAAGATTACCAGCAGCGTCCTCAGTAGCATTGACCAATTCAACATAACCTTCATCTGTTTCCACTTCGGCATCAAGTAGGTTAAAGACACGGTCAGCACCAGCCATCGCCATGATAACTGAGTTGATTTGTTGACTGATTTGTGTAATCGGGTTTGTAAAACTACGGTTAAGCGCTAGGAAAGACACCAATGTTCCCAAAGTCAATCCGGCATAACCATGAAGTGCTAGAGTTGCCCCAAGCATGGCACAAAGTACATAGGAAATATGTCCAATATTAGCTGATACTGGCATCAAAATATTAGCATAGATATTGGCATTTGTGGCAGAATAGCGGAGCTGTTGGTTGATTTTTCGGAAATCTTCTTTAGCACGTTCTTCATGATTGAAAACTTTAACCACTTTTTGACCGTCCATCATTTCTTCAATGAAACCATTGACACGACCAAGGTCATTTTGTTGGTTATGGAAATGTTTAGACGATTGCGAAGCGATTTTACGCGCAACAGTTAGCAAAATCACAACCATAAATAGTGATAACATTGACAATGGCACGTTAAGAATAAGCATGCTTGTAAAAGTCACCACAATTGAAAAGAATGAATTGACCACTTGCGGAATACTTTGGCTAATCAACTGACGAAGCGTATCAACATCGTTAGTATAGATAGACATAATATCACCGTGGGCATGTGTATCAAAGTATTTGATTGGCAAGCGTTCCATATGAGTGAACAAATCAATACGAATACGACGCATTGTTCCTTGTCCAACATAAACCATCAAACGGTTATAAGTGTAAGAACTTAAAACACCAATGATACCAATAATGATTAATTGAAAAATAGCGTGCGCTAACCCTGAAAACTCTGGATTTTTAGCAGCTAAAAGAGGTGTAATATAACTATCAATCAATGTTTGCATGAACAAACTAAAGCGTACCATACAAAGCGCTGTTACTAAAATCAAAAACAATACTAGCAAGAAGCGCCATTTATAATTTTTCAAGACATAAGCCAACACACGTTTTAGCGTATCTTGTTTATTAATTTCTTTTTGGTTTGAGCCATTAATTGCTACCTCCTTCCGCATCAAAATCGCCGCCACCTTGTTGTTGAACATCGTTGATTTCACGGTAGATAGCATTTGTTTTCAATAATTCATCATGACTTGCAAATCCTGAAATCTTACCATCATCAAGTACCAAAATCTTATCGGCGTGTTGCACACTTGAAATACGTTGGGCGATAATGATTTTCGTTGTCCCAGGAATCGTTTCAGCAAATGATTGGCGAATATTCGCATCTGTTGCAGTATCAACGGCACTTGTTGAGTCATCCAGAATCAATACTTTTGGTTTTTTCAACAATGCACGGGCAATACAAAGGCGTTGTTTTTGGCCACCAGAAACGTTGCTACCACCTTGTTCAATCCAAGTGTTGTATTTGTCTGGGAAGCGTTCGATAAATTCATCTGCACAAGCTTGACGGCATGCTTCCATACATTCTTCATCTGTCGCATTTTCATTTCCCCAACGAAGGTTATCCAAAATAGTCCCTGAGAAAAGGACGTTTTTCTGAAGAACAACCGCTACTTGGTCACGAAGAACTTCCAAATCGTATTCGCGAACATCACGTCCACCAACTTTAATTGAACCAGAATCAACATCATAAAGACGTGAAATTAAGTTGGCAAATGAGGTCTTACCAGAACCAGTTCCACCGATAACACCAATGATTTCACCAGATTTAACGCTCAAATTAATATCAGAAAGCACTTCTTCGCCACCGCCGTGTTTGTAAGAAAAATGCACATGGTCAAAAGTAATGCTTCCGTCTGAAACTTCCATCAATGGATTTTCAGGATTAACAATGTCAGCTTTTTCGTTAAGAACTTCTGAAATACGCTCCGCACTAGCCATACTCATTGAAATCATAACCATAATCATTGATAACATCATGAGTGACATCATCATGGCAAAGATATAAGAAAGAAGTGATGTTAATTCACCTGTTGTTAAACTACCAGCTACGATAAAGCGAGCCCCAAACCAAGACAAACAAATCATACAAGCAAAAATGATAAACATCATGATTGGGTTATTGAAAATAACAATTTTTTCCGCTTTGACAAAGAGACGGTAAATGTTTTCAGCAGCCTTAGTGAATTTTGCATTTTCATGCTCTTCACGGACAAAGGCTTTTACCACACGAATACCAGAAATATTTTCTTGAACACTGGCATTCAAATCATCGTATTTACGGAAAACATAGTTAAATGCAGGCATTGCTTTACGCATGATGAACAGCAATGAAGCCGCCAAGATGATAACAGCAAGAAGGAAAATCAAACTCAATTGACGGTCAACCACAAAACACATAAATATACTGAAAATGATTGTTAACGGTGCTCTGACAACCACACGAATAATCATTTGGTAAGCATTTTGCACGTTTGTCACGTCAGTCGTCATACGTGTTACAAGACCAGCCGTGCTGTATTTATCAATATTTGAGAAGGCAAATGTTTGAATATTGTCATACATTCCTTCACGCAAATTAGCAGCAAAACCAGCTGAGGCCTGCGCCGCAAATTTCCCTGCTAGGAAACCTGTCGTCAAACCACAAATAGCCAAAAGTAACATAAACAAACCATATTTCATGGCTACCGCAAGATTTCCTGCCTGAATCCCTTGGTCAATCAATTTCGAAATCACAAAGGGAATTGACATGTCGAAGAAAACTTCCAAAGCGGCACACAAAGGAGCTAGTAAAGATGGCGTTTTGTACTCCTTCACCTGTGCTAGTAAAGTTTTAATCATTCTCATCACCTCTTTCTACAACATTATAATAAGCTCTTTCAAGCAATAAATGAAACATCTCTTGCTCGTCTTTGGTAAAATCCCCCACAATTGCATGCTCTGAATCATCCAAGTGTTCACCCAAGCGATTAATCAAAGCCCTACCTTCGTCAGAAATTTCAACTTTTTTGATACGCTTATCTTTCTCATCTTGGCTTGTGATAATCATATTTTTTTGATCTAAACGCGCCAAAATACCAGCCATTGTCGGCTGAGACACTTCAAATTGTTTCTCTAATTCTTTAAAAGTGTAGCACTTCTCTGTTCGTTTCAAAAACATCAACACCCATGACTGCATAATCGTGATATTATACGGTTTTAGGAAATTATTCATGTTTTGTTCCAAACGATGAGCTATCCGTTTGACTAACCAGCCATAAGGAGCATTTATCGGGTTCATTATTGCCTCCAAACTCAAAAAAGCAAGCCTCTCAAAACTTAGCCCAAAACAATTTTTTAGCTAAATTTCAAGATTTGCTAGACATTTTCATCTATTTACCAATAGTTATTATAGAACTTTGACACAAAAAGTCAATAGCTTGCTATTGATTTTTTAAAACTAAAAAATGATATGCAAACTTATCCAAAATTAGCATATTACCAATCCCAGACAACTGCATATCATTAAAAAGTTACCCTTCAACCTGTTCGCTGAGTTCTTCCCATTCTAGCATGAGGGTTTCTTGTTGTTCGGTCAAGTCATCGAGTTCTTTTTGCAAATCAACGAGTTCTACGGCATCATTTGTGGCTAACATCGCTTGATTGATTGCTTCTTCACGCGCTTCAATGTCTTCTAATTGATTTTCAATGTCAGCGATTCGGCGTGTGAGTTTGCGAAGTTCTTTTTGGTTAGCTTTTTGCGCTTGATAATCATTAGCTGGCGCTTTTTCAACAATGGCAACTGTTTTTTCCTGTGCTTCTTCGGCTTTCAAACGTTCCATTTCTTCCAGCTCTGCTTTTTTCTCAAGGTAATAATCATAATCACCAAGATAAAGGGTTGAGCCTTTTTCAGAGATTTCAAGCACTTTTGTTGCCACACGGTTAATGAAATAACGGTCGTGACTGACAAATAAAAGTGTTCCGTCAAAATCAATCAAAGCATCTTCCAAAACTTCCTTGCTATCGATATCCAAGTGGTTGGTTGGTTCATCTAGAATAAGGAAATTATCATTTTGCATGGACAATTTTGCAAGAAGTAAGCGGGCGCGTTCACCACCAGAAAGCATGCTGACTGATTTCTTGACATCATCGCCAGAGAAGAGAAAAGCTCCCAGACGATTACGAATTTCCACTTCTGGTGTCGTTGAAAAATCATTCCAAAGTTCATCAAGAACAGTGTTTGTACGCGTCAAATGTGATTGCGTTTGGTCATAGTAACCCACTTCAACATTGGCACCGTAAATTGACTTTCCCTTGATAAATGGAATTTGACCCACAATTGATTTAATCAGGGTTGATTTTCCGATACCATTTGGTCCGACAATGGCAATGGCATCGAATTTCTTGATATCAATATTAATTGGTTCTGACAAGATTTGGTCATCATAGCCAATTGCCGCATCTATCACCGTCAAGACTACATTTCCTGACACTTTATCCGCATGAAAAGTCATGTTAGCTGATTTTTGCCCTGCCGTTGGTTTGTCCAAACGCTCCATTTTTTCCAACTGTTTGCGGCGAGCTTGGGCACGTTTTGTCGTTGAAGCACGCACAATATTACGTTGAACAAAGTCCTCTAACTTGGCAATTTCTTTGGCTTGTTTTTCATAATTTTTGGCTTCGAGTGCTAACTTTTCAGCTTTCAAATCCATAAATTTAGAATAATTACCAACGTATCTGTCAAGCGAATGTGGTGTCAAATCAAGCGTCACCGTTGCCACCTTATCCAAGAAATAACGGTCATGACTGACAATAATCAAAGCGCCTTGATAGTTGACCAAGTAATTTTCAAGCCAAGCAATGGTTTCGATATCCAAATGGTTGGTTGGCTCATCAAGTACTAGCAATTCGGGCTTTTCAAGCAACATTTTGGCAAGTGCCAAGCGTGTGTTTTGCCCACCTGACAATTCCGAAATCTTCATTTGCCACATGGAGTCATCAAATTTAAAACCATTTAAAATCGCCTTGATTTCCGCCTCATAGGTAAATCCACCCTTGATGCGAAATTCCTCTGACATGCGGTCATAATCTGACATCAATTTATCAAAAGCATCACCTGTCAGCTCTGCCATTTGCATTTCCATTTGACGCAAATGTGATTCCATGCCACGCACCTCATCAAAAACGTGCAACATTTCATCAAAAATCGTATTCTCTGACTCGAAACGGCTATCTTGTGCCAAGTAAGATAAGGTCAAATCACGTTTTGTGTTAATTTCACCAGATGTTGGTGTTTCTTCGCCGACTAAAATTTTAAGCAAAGTTGATTTTCCAGCACCATTTCGCCCAACCAGCGCAATACGGTCTTTCTCATCAACTTGAATAGTAATATTATCAAAAAGTACATCACCCGAAAACGAGCGTTCAATTTTATTCCCTTGTAAAATAATCATATGTCTATTTTACCAAATCACAAGTCGTTAAACTAGGAGAAGATGAAAAAATCTGCCGAAATCAGCAGATTTTCCGAGATTTATTGTCAGTTTAAGAAGCATATAGCTCTTGAACTTTTTGAATATCGACATCTTGAATACCGTAGTAAGACCCTGACGATTGCATAACAGACTGTTCATCGTCGTCATGGTCAAGTCCGATAGCGTGCCCCAATTCGTGCTCTGCGGTGTAAACGATACGGTTATGCGTATAGCCATAATCATTTTCCGTTAAATAGTAAGTGTTCAATTTCACATCAACATGGGTAATTCGGTTCGTCAAAGCATTTGTCTCTGTCTCTGCAAGACCTGCTGCTTTTGAGCTAGCATCAGAATAATCAGTCGCAATAATGTCCGCCGACGATTCATCAGAAACCAAATTAAACGTAAAAGCTCCTGTGGCATTCCAAGCATTGATAGCTTCCTTGTAAGCGTCAATCAAGGTTTCATTGGTTGTTTCAATATAGACATTGGCAGAATTGCTTGACCAACGTGCTCCCGAATAATAAGTAAAATCATCTGTTGACAAGTCTTTTAGACTATTTGCAATATCATCACTATTTGCCGAAAAATAACTCGTAACATTATTAGCAATGGTTGAAATCGTATTGGCTAACTGAGAACTGCTGTTATTGGCATAATATAGTAAACCAAAACAAAGGATTCCCAGAATAACAATCGTTCTAAAAACAGCCCAGAAAAAATTCCAGATAATACTGATAATGAGCCTGGGAATAAAAAAGATTATCCTAAATACATTTCTCATACGTATCCTCACTTTCTAGAATTTTTGGATTAGATACCATACAGTCATATCTTGGCTTTTAAGTATATCAAGTAAAGCTTAAAAAAACAAGAAAAAACTGTACCATCAAAATAAGAAATAAGGAGACTTGGCTTTCGCCTTGCCTCCTGCCTCTTATCTCACTTCCATAACTACTGGTAAAATAGCTGGGCGACGTTTGGTTTGTTCAAAAAGGAATTTTGCCAAATCATCACGGACAACGCCTTTTAATTCGCCCCAGTCAAAGCTATCTTGTGCCAAGTAACTTTCAACAGTTTGATTGACCAATTCAGCCGATTCACGTAAAATATCACGGCTTTTCTTGACATAGACAAAACCACGTGTATGGACTTTAGCTTTTGAAATAATTTTCTTCTCACGTTTGTTAACCGTCAAGGCAACAATGAAGATGCCATCTTCTGACAAGACTTTGCGATCACGAAGGACAATATTGCCAACATCGCCAATCGCATTTCCATCAATCATCACATCACCAGCTGGGACACTTCCCTCGTGATTAAAGCCATCGTTACCAAGAACCATGACATCGCCACGTTTGACAATGTAAATATTTTCTGGATACATACCGACTTCTTGTGCCAACTCAGCATGTGTTGCTAAATTACGATATTCCCCTTGAACTGGGAACAAATATTTTGGTTGAAGAAGGTTAATCATCAACTGCAAATCACGCGCATTAGCATGACCTGAAATAGTCATTGTTTTGGTGATCAATTTAACCATACCGCCAGCTTTATAAATTAAATTTTCAACACGTGCAACAGCTGCTTCTTTTGAAAGGCTTGGGGTGGTAACAATGTAAACGAGATCCCCTTCCTTGATTTGGACATAGCGGTGGCGACCAAGTGCCATTTTTTGCAAACCATTAATCGGCTCCCCTATGCGACCTGTTTCAAGGATAATCAATTCATGGTCTTCAAACTTATGCATGTCTTTTGGTTTGACAATTAATTTTTCATCAATTAAACGTAAACGTTTCATACGAATCGCTGTGCGGACAATATTTTCCGCATCAAAACCAGTTAAAACAACACGACGTCCACAGTCTGCAGCTGAGTCAAATACCTGCTGAATGCGAACCAAGTTAGAAGCCACAGCAGCAATAATCACACGACCTTCAGCGTCTGCAATAACACTATCTATTTCTGTAGCAACTTCTGATTCGCTAGCAGTCAAAAGATTACTGGTTGCATTGGCAGAATCCGAAAGAAGGGCTAGCACGCCTTCCCGTCCAATTTCTGTCAAGCGAGACAGATCTGTACGATAATATTTACGGGCAGCTTGGTCAAATTTGAAATCGCCTGTGTAAACAATATTTCCTTCGTCCGTCCCCACGACAATCCCCAAACTTTCAGGAATGGAGTGAGTTGTTTTAAAAAATGAAACCGTTGCATCGGCAAATTCAATTTCAGTTTCGGCGTCAATAACATGGAAATTATTAAATTTTTTGACCTTGTTATTTTTCTTCACAAAAAGCTTTGCCAGCTCGATTGTTAACGGTGACCCAAATACTGGGGCTTTAAATTCCGATAGCATATAGGGTAAAGCACCAATAGCATCGGCGTGCCCATGGGTCAAGAAAATCCCTTGAACACGTTTTTTATTTTCAATGAGGTAATCAATATTTGGAATCACCTCATCCACACCTAGTTGGTCATTTTCAGGATATTTCAGTCCAGCATCCAAGATGAAAATAGCATCGTTAACTTCTACCACATAAAGGTTTTTCGCATTTTCACGCACACCTCCAAGGGCAATCACTTTAATATCGCTCATTACGATCGTTTCTCCTCAGTTATTTTTAATATCAGCAAATGGCTTTGCTTTTTTATACAAACGGTCCTTGCCTCCAAAAAAGGTTAGCAAGTCGAATTACAGCATTATTATTGTACCATATTTTCAGAAGATTTTCTTCTTTTGGAATTAGAGAGCTCGATTGTAGGGATGAAAAAAGATGCATAATAGCATCTCTTTTTATTGCATTCAGTTAGTAAACAGCTACACTATTTAGTGTTAGTTAAGAGAACTTAAAAGTAAATATTAGTAGCTCAAACAACATTTCTACACGATTTGATTCTTAGTAATTTTACCAATAAATAGAACAAACAAACAATACCAGATAGAATAAAGTTAGGTAACCAAACACCATTTATGTTACTCATATGGTTACCTAACAAATGGACACCATAACTCACAGAAAACAGTATTGTGGAATTAAATACTGATGAAATGACAAATATCATTAGAGAGTGTAAAAAAGCTTCAGCGACTTTAATCATTATCAAATTATTCTTTGAGGCTCCCAAAATTTTTAACTGTGACAATTCTTCCTCATCCTGGTTGGAAGATAGGGTTGTAATGGAGATAGTATTAGCCAAAATAATGAGAATCGGTGCAGATAGATAGGTAATGAAAGAAAAAGTTGCTTCTCTTATGCTATCTGAATGATTTCCCATATAAGTGTTCTGTACGTATAGTAAAAAACCCGAAACTAGTGTAATACCCATCGTAACCGAAGCCTGTAAGTTTTTTAAGTACGTAGGATTAAATAAAATGTTCCACTTACCAATAATAAATGCATATTTCTTTAGAGGTAACACTTTTGATAGGAATCGAAGCAAAAGTATCTGTACTCTAGGAGTTATCATTTGGATAAAAACGAGATGAATCAAAAGTAGAAACAATACTACACTTGTTTGATGTAAAATATCACTTGTACTCTTACTAGTAGTATCTGACATCAATATGTTCAAACAAAACACCCAAAGCCCAATAAAAATAAACCATAAAATAACTTTTACTGCTATTATCACATATTTGTAAAGTCGTTTTTGTTCAACTATATCTTCTTTTTCCAATTCTTTCCGAGAATAAAAATAGGCACTAATCCCCACAATAATTGGTACAATAAGAACACTTAAAATAATTGTTTTAATGTCAAAAACTACAGTTAAGTTTGGAAGCTCATGTTTACTAGTTAAGCTTTGTAAAAAAACATAGTATTTATTGATAACTGCAAAGGATAAAATCATACCAAAGACACTTGTAATAAGTGATATTATAAATAACTGACCACTAATTAAAAGTGATATATGCGAGTGACTTGCACCTAAAATGGACCACAATTTATAATCATCCCTAAAAATATCAATTAAAAATTGAACTATATTCGAAACGACAAAAAATAAAGTCACCCCTCCAAAGAAAATAAGCATTTGAAATAACTGGATAGCAGTTATCGCTGTTTTTGAAGCACTATTAATACCAATTAGCGATGTCCCAACAACTATACTAGAAACTAATAATAATGGTACTGTTCCAAATAATATTTTCTTTGCATAGTTAAATTGATAAAAAATAAGCTTAATCATAGAATGTCTCCCTCTAGTCTATTGTACAGTCCCTAATTCTTGATAAAGAACTTTAGATGATGGGTCTGTAATCTCCTGAGAAATGAAGCCGTCCTTTAAAATAAATGCCTTATCTGTTTGAGACGCTAACTCAATATCATGCGTCACCATAATAACACACTTCCCATCGTTAGCCAATTCACGTAGTAACTCAAAAATCAATTGTCGCGATTTACTATCCATAGCCCCTGTTGGCTCGTCTGCAAAAATTATTTTACTATCTGATAATATGGCTCGACATATAGCAACTTTTTGTTGCTCCCCTCCAGATAAATGCCCCACTAGATTGTCTAATTCTGCATTAAAATTGAGTTTCTTCAGTAGCCCCATTACTTTATCTTTATTCACTTTTTTATTAGATAGTCGTAATGGTAAAACAATATTTTCGAAAACAGGTAGAGAAGGTACTAGATTGTATGACTGAAAAATAAATGAAATTTCCTCTCTTCGCACCTTTGCTAAAAAACTATTTCTTAACTTATAAGGATTTTTACCATTAATCATGACTTCTCCACTCGTTGGTCTTGACAGGCTCGACATACAATTCAATAAAGTCGTCTTCCCAGAGCCGCTAATCCCAAGAATCGAAATAAATTCTCCATAATAAGCTGACAGTGAAATTCCCTTTAAAACCGATATGGTTTTATTCTTATCAATCTGAAACTCTTTAGTCAGCTTTTTTACATTAATAGCAAGATTATTCATTTGGTACATCCTTTCTAAAATCCATACTGTGATTTCATTCCATCACACTTTTCAGAAAAAAGCTTAGTAGATTTATCAAAAACTCCCTTTCTTCACTATTTATTCCTCCATGACCTGCATTCGGATTTAAATAAACGTAACTTTTAACATCAATTTTTTGTAATTTATTAGACCACTCAATAACATCAGTATTATCAATATAATTATCTGTTTGTCCTAAAACACTCAATACAATCGTATTCGAACCTTGTGCCTTATATATATTTTATAAAGGGGAATATGATTTAATATACTTTCTTATTTTTTCATTTGATATATCCCCCCATTCTGAAACCTCTGTCTTTACAAGTGGATCCTTACCACAAATAAGTTGACCATAAGGATTAATAAATGGTGAAAATAAGAGCATACATTTTAATAGTTTTTTTTTCTTCATTTTGATTGTTTTCAAGACTGAAATCGTTGTGTGGTTTTATTTTAAAGCTAGTTTTTGCCCAGCAGCCTCTACTTCTTATTCAAACAATTGATAATAATCAGCAATTGCCATTTGGGCTTTTTCATCTTGGTTGAGATCTTTGATAATTTTGCCGTCTTTCATAACAAGCAAACGGTTGCCATATTTCAAGGCGTCTTCCATGTGGTGTGTAATCATGAGCGCTGTCAAGTGGTCACCCGCTACAAATTCATCTGTTAAATTCATCAAGGATACACTCGTTTTAGGGTCAAGGGCTGCCGTATGTTCATCAAGTAGCAACAATTCTGGGCGTTTTAGCGTTGCCATGAGCAAGCTAAGTGCCTGACGTTGCCCGCCTGATAAAAGCCCAGTCGGCGTTTCCAAATGCTTTTCAAGACCATTACCAGTTCGTGCAACCAACGCTTGAAAGTCGTCGGTAAAGGCATGAATATTGCGTGGCAAAAGTTTTCGTTTTTCCCCACGGTACTTAGCAATCAGAAGATTTTCAGCCACCGTCATACGTGGAGCTGTTCCCATTTTAGGGTCTTGGAAGACACGCGCCAAATAGTTGGCACGTTTTTCAGCAGGCAAACGTGTCACATCCTTATCTAAGATATAAATGCTTCCACTGGTCAGCATTAAAGTGCCTGCAATTACGTTAAAAAGTGTTGACTTTCCAGCACCATTACCACCTAGAATCGTTAAAAAATCATGTTCATAAATCGTCAAATTCACGTCATCAAGGATTGTTTTGACCTCGTCAAGACCGTTATTAACTTGAACGGTAGCGTTTTTTAATTCTACAATTTTTTTCATCGTGATAAGGTCACTCCTTTGAAAAATTTATTTTTAAGAACGGGAACCATGAGACAGAGTGCCAAGACAAGGGCACTGAATAATTTGAGGTAGTTCGTGTTGAAGCCAAGGGCAATAACTGCCGTGATTAAGAATTGATACAAGATTGACCCAACAACAATGGCAATCAAACGTTCTAAAAGTGTTAGACCTGTTGAATACAGTACCTCTCCGATAATAATACTAGCAAGTCCGATAACAATCACACCAATTCCTTTTGAGACATCAGCGTAGCCATCTTGTTGGCTGACAAGGGCACCTGATAAAGCAATCAAGCCATTTGAAATGATAAGTCCCATAACCTCCATACGGTCGGTATTAATCCCGAAACTTTTTGCCATATCACGGTTATCACCAGTAGCAATGTAAGCTTGGCCAAGTCGTGTGTACAGAAAGAAAATCAATCCTGAAATCACAATAATAACTGCCAAAAAACCAATAATCAGCAAGTTAGTACTATCTGCAAACGGGAATAAATCTTGCAATGTTTTAATATCAAGCAAGCCAAGATTAGCGCGCTGCATAATCATGAGCATGATTGAGTTACAAGAGGTCATCACCAAAATCCCCGCTAAAATGGTTGGGATTTTTCCTTTGGTATAAAGCAAGCCTGTCACAAGCCCTGCAAAACACCCTGCAAGCATTCCTGCAAGTGTTGCTAAAATAGGATGAAAACCATGGTTCATCAAAGTAACAGCCACTGCTCCTCCAAGTGGAAACGATCCTTCTGTTGTCATATCTGGAAAGTTCAAGATTCTAAAGGTTAGGTAAATTCCTAGACCAAGAATTCCCCACAAAAGCCCTTGTGATACTGACGAAATAATCATCTGATGTTTCTCCTTCTTCCTTAATTATCATCTGCCTCAACAGCTACTGTGGCTTCTGAAAGAACACTATCTGGTATTGTAATACCAAGCTCTTGTGCGGCTTTCAAGTTAAGGGTTGGCGTCCCTGTATTAACAATATTGACAGGAACTTCTGACACTTTTTTGCCTGCTAACAATTTAACAGCAATTTTTGCCGTTTCTACACCTAAATCATACTGACTTTGGGCGATTGAGGCAATACTTCCTTGTTTTACCATGGTATCCACACATGAATAAATTGGGATTTTAGCAGCATTGGCAGCATTAACAACCGTCGTAAAGGCTGATGCAATGGTATTGTCTTGTGGAACAAAGATAGCATCAACTTTTCCTGTCATAACTGACATTGTTGTCGTGATTTCATTTGTTGACGGTACAGCATATTCAATAACATTAATCCCAGCAGCTTCGGCATAGTCTTTAAAGTCAGCAACTTGCGATACCGAATTATCTTCGCTACTAGCATATAAAACGCCGATTGTCTTGGCATTTGGTGTAATCTCTTGAATGAGCTCTACGGTTTGTTCAATGGGAACTTGGTTGGAAACCCCTGTTACGTTTCCTTCTGGTTTTTCAAGATTTTTAACCAGTTTTGCACCGACTGGGTCAGAAATAGCTCCCATAACAACTGGAATATCACTCGTTGCGGATGCCAAACCTTGTGCCGCTGGTGTTGCAATACCAATCAAAACATCGTTTTTAGCATTGACCAACTGCTTACTCATCGTTTGAATTTTACTTTGGTCACCTTCGGCATTTAACACGGTAATGTCAGCATTATCACTATCATAACCAGCCTCAGCAAGACCATCCTCAATGCCCTTTTCAATCTCATCTAAGGCATCATGCGTCACATACTGTAAAATACCAATTTTAACCACGTCATTTTGACTAGAGTCGCTTTTAGTCTGGTCATAAATCATCGAACCAGCAACTAAAATAGCAAGAGCAATAAGGGTTCCAATAAGTGCTTTATTTTTCATTCTTTTCTCCGTTGGTTTTTAAATCTTAACATTATCTATCAGCAGGGTGAGTCAACTAAAAAGAAAAGCGTCTAGTAATTGCTTACTACACGCTTTTTTATCTTTGTAACTAAGATTAGCGCATAGATACTTTTTAGAAGCACTCCAAAAGTCGTATCTATGCAAACACATAAACACAACTCTACTTACGCCAACTTTGCCAATTTGTAAGAGTTTGTGTCATGTTCATCTTAGCTTCCTCCTGTGTTTTTTTATAATTATATCCTAAATTTTGAAAATTTCAAGTACTTTTCGAAATTTTCTTAATTTTTTTGCTCTGCTAGAATAAAAACTAACCATAACATCAAAAGCTTTCCTATGACTAAAATCCCAGTTTTCGCCAAGGATATGGTATAATAAAGGAATTGAACACATGAGATTAGAAAGGAGGCGTCGTAAGATCTCTTAGCATTTTTGATTGACTGATCTTGCGGCAACTTTAATCATGTCATTTGATGGTTTTTTTCTACACCATTTAACAAAAGAATTACAAGAAGAGCTACTTTACGGACGTATTCAAAAGGTCAATCAACCTTTTGAACGTGAGTTGGTTTTAACCATTCGCAACAATCGTAAGAATTATAAGCTCTTGCTTTCTGCTCACCCTATTTTCGGACGTGTGCAAATTACGACAGCTGATTTTCAAAATCCACAAACCCCAAATACCTTTACCATGATTATGCGAAAATACCTTCAAGGGGCAGTCATTGAAAGCATGACACAGATTGAAAATGACCGTATTTTAGAAATCGCATTTTCTAATAAAAATGAAATCGGTGATAACATCAAAATTACCTTGGTGGTTGAAATCATGGGCAAACACAGCAATATTATTTTGATTGATAAAGCTGAAAGCAAGATTATCGAATCCATCAAACATATTGGTTTCTCACAAAATAGCTACCGCACTATCTTGCCTGGCTCAACTTATCTTGCACCGCCAAAAACAGAGGCTAAAAATCCTTTCACTGTTTCAGATGAAAAATTATTTGAACTTTTGCAGACAGAAGATTTGCTACCGCGCAATCTGCAAAAACTTTTCCAAGGCTTGGGACGTGATACCGCGGAAAATTTGGCTGCTCAGCTCAGCAATGACAAACTGAAACAATTCCGTGCTTTCTTTGCTCGACCATGTCAACCAAATATGACCGATAAATCATTTGCTGCTGTGCTATTTGACAAGAGCGATAAGCAATTTGACAGTCTTTCTGAACTCCTGGATGTTTTTTATCAAGATAAGGCTGAACGTGACCGCATCAATCAGCAATCAAGCGATTTGATTCACCGTGTTCAAACAGAATTGGATAAAACTATCAAAAAACTTGGCAAGCAAGAAAAGGAATTATTAGCGACGGAAAATGCGGAAGAATTCCGCCAAAAAGGAGAACTTTTAACGACCTATCTCACGCTAGTCCCAAACAATCAAGACCAAGTCGAATTAGACAACTACTACACCAACGAAAAAATCGTCATCGCGCTCGATAAAAGCCTGACACCTAATCAAAATGCGCAGCGTTATTTCAAAAAATACCAAAAATTGAAAGAAGCTGTGAAGCACTTGACAGGGCTTATTCAAGAAACCAAGGATACGATTACTTACCTCGAAAGCGTTGAAACAGCGTTGAATCACGCGTCAATGTCTGATATCGAGGATATTCGCGAGGAATTAGTCGAAACTGGCTTTGTCAAACGTCGCACGCGCGATAAACGCCACAAACGCAAAAAACCAGAACAATACTTGGCTTCAGATGGTAAAACGATTATCATGGTTGGACGCAACAACCTGCAAAATGATGAATTGACTTTCAAAATGGCAAAAAAAGGAGAACTTTGGTTCCATGCTAAGGATATTCCTGGTAGCCACGTTCTTATCAAGGATAATCTCAATCCAAGCGACGAAGTCAAAACTGACGCTGCTGAATTAGCTGCCTACTACTCAAAAGCACGTCTGTCCAACCTTGTTCAGGTTGATATGATTGAAGCTAAAAAACTAAACAAACCAACTGGTGGCAAACCTGGTTTTGTAACTTATACTGGTCAAAAAACGCTTCGTGTCACTCCGACCGAAGAAAAAATCAACAGTATGCGCATGACAAAATAAACAAAAACTCACTCTAAATCTTCCTTTCGGTTGATTTAAAGTGAGTTTTCTTATTTTTTACTATCTTCCCTTAACTTAGAATGTCTGTATCCATAGCCAAAATAGATGAGACTTCCAAGAATAAAGGATGCAATGAAACCATACCAAGTAATCGCTTTGCATTGTGTCATCAATGATAGGCAAATAACAATCGATAAGAGCGGTAAAAATGGCACCCAGGGTGTTCTAAATGCTTCCTCTTTTGGTTCGCCAAAATCTTTGCGAAGTTTAATCACTCCCAGAGCTAACAAAATCAGATAAGCCAAGGTCACAATATTAACCAACAAGGCTAAAATTTCTAATGGCAACACACCTGAAAAGAACATGGTTACCAAACCAACAAAAATCGTTGCTTTCTTCGGAACGTTACTCTTCGGCGTTAATTCTTGAAATTGTTCAGGCAAAAGACCGTCACAACTAATATTATAAATCATACGTGTTAAAGCGTACATCATGGAAATACAGACGGTAACAAGTGTCATGATAACAACCATTGACACCAAATTTCCGATAAATGGAAAACCAATGCTACGCAACACAAATGGTACCACATCTGCCGTATTTAGTTTGGTGTAGTGAACAGTTCCTGTTAAAATCAAGGTTACCGCAACATACAACAAAGTCACCAAGCCGATTGAGATAAAAATGCCTTGTGGGATTTTCTTTTGCGGTTCCTTTGTTTCATCTGCTGCCATTGAAATGGATTCAAATCCCAGAAATGCAAAGAACATCAAGGAAGCTCCTGCCATAATCCCAACTTTTCCGCCATAAATGTGACCAAAACCGTATGGGGCAAAATCACTCCAATTAGCAGTATTAATCGCCGTCAACCCCAAAGCAATAAAAATGAGTAAAACGGCTAGTTTGAAAATAACCAAAATCGAATTAAATCTTAACACTGTTTGCACTCCCAACAAAACAAGGGCAGTCACAAAGAATAATAAAATAACGGGAACAATATCAATATAAGTTCCATCTTTAGGATTGAATGGACCGCTTAAGGCTGTCGGTAGATTAATACCAAACGTTTTCAAGAAAGCTTTCAGATACTCTCCCCAACCAGAAGCCGCTGTTGAAATCGCACCTGCAAATTCGATAATCATAAACCAGCCAGCAATCCAAGCAGGGTATTCCCCAAAAACAGTATATAAATAGCGATAAACGCCACCTGAGTGAGGTAATCGTGATGAAAATTCAGCAAAAAACAAAGCCGATATCGTCACACAAAGAGCAGCGATAAGGATTGATATCGTAATAGCAGGGCCTGCATATTGGGCAGCACCCACTCCTGTTATCGTGAAAATACCAGTTCCAACAATCGAGCCCACCCCTAAAAAGATAAGCTCAGCTAGCCCCAAACGTCGTTGCAAAAAGCTCCTCTTTTGCGTCATAGGGGTCTTTCGAAAAATATCCATACATTCTCCTGTTTTAAAAAATAGTCATACAATTCTTAAAATTCTATCAACCTTGATACAAAATTCACATGCACAACGTTTTCTATTTTAGGACAAATATGACTAAAAATCAACTCTCTATTTAGAATTACAGGATAATTTATAGCTTGTGTTTATGTTGTCTCCTATATAAGTTATACATGCGAGCAACTAATATCAAAATAACATATAGACCAGACATCGATTTACTATCTTTAAAGTTAACCTCTAATTCACTAGTTTCGTAATACAGTTGATACGTGGAGTGTTGTCTTAAAAAACTATCTCCAAATTCAGTGATACCCAAAACAGGTATTTCTTTTAGCATTAATTTCTTTAATGTCTCTTGGATACTTGGTGTGTTACCACTCAAAGAAATAACAATAACAAGATCTTCATCATTTAACATATTAGAAATAGCCGAAAAATCTGTCTCTCCAGATATCAAAAATATTGAAATTCCATAACCATCAGTGATATCGTCATTCCAAGGAAATGGTGTTCGATCATTGGCATCTGACTTCAGGCAAAGTGATTCTTTGATATAACTTTCAGGATCTCTTTTATGCTATATACCATATTTAGAAAACATTTAAAATTCTTTGTTTTCAAACACTTTGAGGCAGATATAAAAAATGACAATTGAATAGCAAATCGCTAAAAATAGTTGAATGAGATACCCTATTAGTGGCTGATTTGTTGCAATAGGATTTAAAATATGCAATATCCCTAAAGGGCTGAAATATAATAATAAGTTGTTCTGATCGATTAATCTTCTTGAAACTAGCTCTCCTAAACCTCTCAATAAAACAACTCCAACCATAGTAATTGTCAATGAATCTGTTATCAAAAATATACAAATAATGATTGTACTATAAAAGATAGTTGTAAAGAAGGCAGTTACGAGTTGAATTGTTCCCATCATAAAAGTTAATATATTGTCTTCGGAAGGAGAATAAACCCCAGCTTCAAAGAAGCCAAATAATAAAGTTGTTGCTATAATAGAAGTGAGATATAAGACAATTAAGATTAATAACGAGACAAAAATGGATACAAATAATTTTGAAAATAAAATTTCTAACCGTTTAACTGGGGTAACTAACAACGACTTAATGGTTTTTTGTTGAATTTCCTGATTGAACAGTACCAATGCCAATATTACGCCAACTAAGACAGCAAACATTGAGAAAGTATCAATAGAACTTTTAATGATATTCCCAAATGAGTCCCCTGGTGCAACTATTCTTAAGTAAAGTATAAATAAGAAAACTGCAGCCGAAAACCCTACATAAAAATAGACCAGTTTTTTCCCATAGAATAATTTAAACAACTCAATCTTTATTAATTTACGCATACTACCCCTCCATATCAGTCTGCATTTTGAGAAAAATATCTTCAAAATTGCCTTCTTTCTTAGAAAAATTTATGATTGAGACTCCTTTACGTATTAACTCTGTGAGTAGCTTTTCCTTTAAATCCTTTGTTAATTCTATCTCAAATTGCTCTGACGTCTCCAGAAAAACAATATTGAGATTAGTTAGGATTGACTTCGTCAGCTTTATCTTGTCAGTTTTTAATAACCAAATATCCTTTATAGACCCAAGTTCTAAGAATTCCCCTTTTTTCCCTCTTGAATTTACAATATAAGTGCACAATAAAAACTCATAAGATTTTCTAGTAAAATAGGATTGAACAAACATCTTACGAAAGGAAATCTTATGAGCTACCATCATTTTACCATAGATGAACGAGAAAGTATTCTGATTTATCGTACGAAAGGGATGACCTTTTCTCAAATAGCACGACTATTACATCGGC